>CAZQIJ010000512.1:0-3390 GCA_964592955.1 uncultured Anaerolineaceae bacterium | reverse complement strand
CTGTAAAGCCAGGGGATGCCTACGCGATCGCCTTCTTTGACGCTGGTTACGCCCTTACCCAACCCGGCAACGAAGCCCACGCCTTCATGACCAGGCACGAGGGGGAGTTTCGGCTTCACGGGCCAGTCGCCATCGACGGCGTGCAGGTCGGTATGACAAACACCAGACGCCTGAATGCGGACGAGGATCTGCCCCTCTGCCGGTTCGGGAACAGGGCGCTCCTCGATTTGCAGAGGTGTGCCAAACTGGTGGACGACTGCTGCTTTCATCAGTTGTGCCATAGCTGTGTTACGCTCTCCTGTTATCGGTTATGACATCGTTTGTAATCGATTGCTGTGCGTGGCGGTTGTTATGCCGCGCACACCTTTATCCTACGGTACAGGGGGCAGGGCGCGTTAGTGATAAATTTCACAAAAAGAACCGCGTTTCAATACTTGTGGTTCACCAGGGCTGCGTAACGGCTCAGGCGTCTTCGCGCCGCCATGCTCACTCCCGCTTCCGGCGTGCAGACCCGTCCCCCTGCGGCGGCTTTCGCCAGGGGGCGCTATGCATTACTCACAAATGCCACACGTGCCAGGCCCGGCATTTGGCGAAACTGTACAAAGCCGCTTGGTCACATCCTATGAACTTTCGCGGCGCTGTTGACAGCCCTCTGAAAGCTGGATACGCTAGGCGTAGTTCTGGCAGGTCCACATCCTATAAACCGAAGTGAACACAAAACCATGACTCGCGCGCACACCACCCTTATCCTTACTGTAGTACTCGTCCTCGTCCTTATTATTGGGAACGGGGTTTAGCGGTTTGGGTGGATGAAGCACGCACGTAACGCGATAAACGTGACCCCCCAAACCGGGGGGTTTTTGTTTTATCCAGGCGGTACAGGTCAAGAGGCAGAAGGCAGGCAGCACGTTATGCATCCGAAGACACATCCCAGCAGCACACCGGCCACATGCCGCGCGAAACAGGCGCGGCTGGCGGCATTTGCCTGTGGGACGGGTGTCCCCGGTACGCGCTTCGCATCTCCCCAAACGGTGGGGGATGCGGGGCGCGTTTTGTTTTATCTGAGCGCAGGCGAGAGCAGGAGCACACAGCGATGAATTTTGGAGCGATGATCTGGCGCAATGGGGAATTTGTACGCTATGAAGACGCGACGGTACACGTTACGGCGCACGCGCTGCATTACGGTACGAGCGTGTTTGAGGGCATCCGCGCCTACAGCACGCCAGACGGCCCGGCCATCTTCCGGCTGGAGCCGCACAACAAGCGCATGCTGGCCAGCAGCCGCATCGCGCGCCTTCAGGTGCCCTACAGCGTGGAAGACCTGAACGCGGCGGTGGTGGAGACGGTGCGGCGCAACGGGCACGACGCCTGTTACATCCGTCCGCTGGTGATGCGCGGCGCAGGCGGGTTTTCGCTGGATGCGCGCAGCTACCCGGTGGAGGTTTTCATTATGACGCTGGAATGGGGGCGTTACCTGGGCAGTGACGCGATCGATCACGGCGTGGAGGTGCAGGTGAGTTCGTGGCGGCGGCTGGCACCCGGCACGGCGGCTTCGATGGCCAAGATCGGCGGGCAGTACATCAACGGGCAGTTGATCAGCATGGAGGCGCACGACAACGGCATGAGCGAGGGCATCGCGCTGGACGCCACCGGTTATGTGAGTGAGGGCGCGGGCGAGAATATCTTCGTCATCAGCGACAACGTGGTGTATACGCCGGGGGCGTGGGGATCGATCCTCATGGGGGTCACGCGCGACACGGTGCTTACGCTGCTGCGCGACCTGGGCTATGCGATCCGTTTCGAGGCCATCCCGCGCGACATGCTCTACCTGGCGGACGAAATCTTCTTCACCGGCACGGCGGCAGAAATCACGCCGGTGCGTTCGGTGGATCGCATCCCGGTGGGGGAGGGAAAGCCGGGGCCGGTTACGCGGGCGGTGCAGGAGCAGTTCTTTGGCATTACGTCCGGGCGGCTGCCGGATCGTCATGGCTGGCTGACGCGTGTGCCGAAATCTCAGCCAGCGATGGGAGATTAACAGGGGCTGTTTGTGCGGGCGGGATTGGTGCCATACAGCGTAGAACCGCGCTATATCAAAGTCAATAATCGCTATTACGACATGGAATTTCTGATTCTGAAGCTGGAGGAGTGAGGCAGTGGCGATACTTACAGGGGCGGAAATTGTTATGGAGTGCCTTCTGCGCGAAGGCGTGGATGTGATCTTCGGGTATCCTGGCGGGGCGATTTTGCCGGTGTATGACGCCATGACGAAATACCCGCAGATTCATCATGTGCTGGTGCGGCACGAGCAGGGCGCGTCGCATATGGCGGATGGCTATGCACGGGCGACGGGCCGGGTGGGGGTGGCCATCGCCACCAGCGGACCCGGCGCAACCAACCTGGTGACCGGCATTGCCACCGCCATGCTGGATTCCTCGCCGATTGTGTGCATCACCGGGCAGGTGCCGCGCGGGGCGATAGGCACAGACGCGTTTCAGGAAACAGATGTGACCGGCGTCACGCTGCCCATCACCAAGCACAACTATCTGGTGACCTCGATTGAGGAACTGCCGTATGTGATGCGCGAGGCGTTTCACATCGCGCGCACGGGGCGGCCCGGACCGGTGCTGGTCGATATCCCGAAGGATGTGCAGAACCAGACGCTGGACTTTGTGTATCCTGAAGGCGAGATCCGGCTGCCGGGCTACCGGCCACCCAGCATCGCCAGTGACGACGACGTAACCGCCGCGCTCGCGCTGATCGCACAGGCACAGCGCCCGCTGATTCTGGCGGGGCACGGAATCATGATGGCCGGGGCGACGAACCTGCTGCGCGAGCTGGCAGAACGCGCCGGAATCCCGGTGACGACGACGCTGCTGGGTAAGGGCGCGATGCCAGAAGCGCACCCGCTGGCGCTGGGCATGATGGGGATGCATGGCCATGCCGCATGCAACCACGCCATCCAGGAGGCAGACCTGCTGATTGCGCTGGGGATGCGCTTCGATGACCGCGTGACCGGCAACCTGAAGACCTATTCGCCCCACTCGAAGAAGATCCACATCGAAATTGACCCGTCAGAAATCAACAAGAACGTGCGGGTGGATGTGGGCATCGCGGGCGATGTGCGGGCGGTGCTGGCGCAGCTTGTGCCGCTGGTGGCGCAGAAGACTCACGCTGCGTGGATGGGGCGCATCCGCGAATGGCAGGAAGACACCAGCGAGCGCGACATCCTCACCAATTACGATGGCGACAAGCTGCTGGCCGCGCAGGTGATTAATGACCTGTGGCAGCATACCGGCGGCGAAGCCATCACCGTGACCGATGTGGGCCAGCATCAGATGCTGGAAGCGCAGTATTATCCACACCAGCGCCCCGCCACGCTGATTACCAGCG
>CAZQIJ010000511.1:0-3391 GCA_964592955.1 uncultured Anaerolineaceae bacterium | reverse complement strand
GTGTGGTCTCCTGGCAAACGTTCCCGTTCAGGTCGGCGATAATGACCGTCAGGTCCGGCGCAAATTCGTAGAGCATCTGGCGGCACACACCGCACGGTGTACCGCCATCACGGGTGGTGACGACGAGGGTGTCGAAGCTGCGGCGGCCCTCGCTGATGGCCTTAACCAGCGCGGTACGCTCTGCGCAGATGCAGGCCGTGTAGGCGGCGTTTTCCACATTACAGCCGGTATAGACGGTGCCGTCTGTGGCATGCAGCGCCGCGCCCACGTGGTAATGCGAGTAGGGCGCATAGGCCATCGCCGCAGCAGCGACAGCCTGCTGAATCAGGTCATGATGTGAGGTCATGGTGTTGGCTGCTCCTGTTCAGTTGTGTTAAGGGCGCGCTGGGGGACCGCGCTAGGTGACAGTGTCACGGTTAGACTCTTCTGGCGCGGGTTCCGCGTTTTCGGCAGTAACCTGGGTTTCGCTGCGCCGCTGGACGTGTACTTTGCGGATGCGCCGCCCGTTCACGGATTCAACCCGCATGGTCAGGTTCTCGTAGGTGATCACCTCGCCCACTTCCGGCACACGCCCCAACGTGGTGTAGATGAACCCACCCACCGTGTCGTTATCTTCGGTCGGTACATCCGAGTCCAGCAGGTCGTTGAAATCATCCAGGTCGATGCTGGCATCCACGATGTATTCGTCCGGGCTGATTTCGGTGTATTCGGCTTCTTCGTTCAGGTCATACTCATCCTGGATATCGCCGATGATTTCTTCGATGATGTTCTCGATGGTGACAAGCCCAGCCGTACCACCGTATTCGTCCACCACCACCGCAATATGCACGCGCCGCAACTGAAGCTCCTTAAGCAGTTCGTCCACCGGTTTGGTTTCAGGCACAAAGTAGGCGGGGCGCATGAGGGCCGCTAACGAACGCGCGTGATCTTTGCTGGCGTTGTGCCAGAAGTTCAGCAGGTCTTTGGCGTAGAGAATGCCTTTGACCGTGTCGATATTGTCTTCGTAGACGGGAATGCGCGAATAGCCCGACGCGATAAATTTGGCGCGGGCATCTTCCAGGGCGGTGTTGATTTCCAGCGCGACGATATCGATGCGCGGCACCATAATTTCGCTGACGCGCGTTTCGTCCAATTGCAGCACAGAGTAGATCATCTCTTTTTCTTCTTCTTCGATGGTGCCGCCAGTGTGCCCGGCATCGACCAGCGTCATGATCTCTTCTTCTGTGACGGTGTTAACCTTGGCGCTGCTGCTGAACATCGCCGAAACGCCCCTGCTGGCCAGCAGCAGCAGCCCCACAAGCGGGCCCATCACAGTGATAAGCGCCTGCATGGGGCCGATGAGCCACAGCGCGATGCTGTTGGCATAGGCACTGCCCACCGCTTCTGGCACCAGCACGCCGAAGATCAGCGTGAGGCCTACGAAAAACACAACGACAATCGAGACTGCGATCAGTGGAGAAAGGCCGGGCAGCAGTGCGAGGTTCGGCATCGTGACGTTGACCACAGCGATGGCCGAAATCGCAAACTGAAGAATCGACGTCACAAACTGGTAGGTGATGGCGAGGTTGGTCGTATTGCGGGAGAGGTGCAGCACCTGGTTTGCCCGGTGGTTTCCCCCTTCCGCGCGTTCGCGCAGGATGTTAACGCGTACATTGGTGAGTGCTCCATAGGCCAGTGCGATCTGCGCGTGAACCGCAATCAGCCCGAATATGACGAGTAAGCCTGTAAGACTACTATCGTCCAACTTGACAATCCTTTGATTAGCCTCACACTACCCAGAAACGCGAAAACCGGGGTTGGGCCCGGCATTGGTCAAAGCAATATACAACATTCGGGCTGGGGCCCGATGATGAGCTTTTTGGGCGTTGAGGAACGTCTTCTAACACGGGATACGAACGTTACGAATCGGATTGATTTGCATGGTAAGTTTAGTCTACCATAACGACAGGCACTTGACAAGTTTTAAGGTTAAGTCTTGTTTAGGAAAGTGCTAAAATAGATTGCGACTTGCGCCAGCGCTTCCTGCCAACCACCAGACGGACAACCTCCATGACTGATGAGACCCGATCGATTTCTGAAAACCCCTTTGATCCGGCACACCCGCCGTTTGCCGGACGCCAGCCTGCCTTTGCGCGCCTCCACCAGCACCTGCTGGATCCATCTGCAACGGCGGCAGTCGCCTATGTGGGACGCCCCAGAACCGGCAAGACGATGCTGCTGCGCAGTTTCGGGGCGGTTTTCGACGAGCACGCCATCGGCATCTACATCGCGCTGGACACCGCGCTGATCACTGACGAGGCGGGGTGGCTGCGGCTGCTCTACCGCGCAGCGGTGGACGAAATCGCCGGGCGCGCCTTCAACACCCGCCGCCTGCCGGAAGTGCCGGAGGCTGCGGAGAACTGGCGGGTATGGCTTAAGGATACGGCCCTGCCAGAGGCGCTGCGCGTGATCCGGCCACATCGTAAACTCGTGTTTCTGCTGGATAATGCCGAGGCGCTGGTGGGTGGTCCCCTGCCCCAGGATCACCCGGCTTACCTCGCCAGCCTGCTCGGTCCGCAGGTGGGCATGGCGCTTACGCTGACGGACGAAGGCGCAGTGCTGGCGCTGTCTCCGCTGGTGAATGTGGCAGAACCCTACCGCCTGCCGCACCTCACCGAAACCGAGACGGCGGCGCTTTTCCCCGGCACCGCCCCCGCCGTGATCACGACCGTGCAGCGGCTTAGCGGCGGGCATCCGCAGCTTGTGCAGGCGCTGGGTTACCACCTGCTGGCGCGCAAGCCTTTCGCCGCCCTGGTGGAACAGGATCTGCGCGCGGTCATTGCGCCGGTGATGGCAGAACACGACGCGCTGTTCCGGCAGATGTGGGCGGCGCTGGACCGCAACGCCCGTATGACCCTGACGGCAGTCATCAGCCTGGTGTATGCCGACCCGCTGAGTCAGGTCACTGCCGAACAGATCGAAGCCTGGCTGGTGAGGACGGATTTCCCGATGGATCTGACGACCATCCATGCCGCGCTCCGCCGCCTGGAATACGACGAAATCCTGGTCCATTCATGGTCTGGGGTTGTGATCGGCGCGGGGCTGATGCAGACGTGGCTGATGGAAAACGCCCGCCTGGATGTGCCACAGTCCGGCGCAGTTGTTGAGCAGCACCGCGCGCTCTGGATCGCGGTCACGCTGGCTGTGCTGCTGGCGTTGTTTGTGGCGGCGGCGGTGTTTTCTGCACAGGAGACGGCATCCGGTGGCGAAAACCAGCCCCCGACCGTGACCTTAGCGCCGCAGGGCTAAGAGGGCTAGCGGCCTAATGGATCAACCCATTTAAATCCGCCGGATCTTGGGGCGGACGAGGCGGGCCTCGTCCCTACGATTGTGCGTATTCGTTTTGGTTTGT
>CAZQIJ010000510.1:0-3430 GCA_964592955.1 uncultured Anaerolineaceae bacterium | reverse complement strand
GAGTTCGCACGTATCCTGGAACTGAAACTCGAAGACTGGGAGCAGTAAAGACATCGAGCCAAAACTGCGCGAGACGATCCTGGCACGCTGCGCGCAGGGCATGTGCTGCCGCCAGATCGCTGACGTGGTCGGCATCCACTGGACGCGCGTCGGGCAGATGATCAGAAGCGTGAAGCAGGTTTGAGGCTGTCCATGTGAAGCGGATAGAGGGTGTTACGTCGAGACCGATCCTGCGACTGACTCGTTTACAGGTCTATTGGCATAGGCCAGCACGATCTGCTCGCGGGAATGCTGGCCTGTAACAGCGCATTGCCCAACGGTTTAGCGTCCACATCGCGCTCACTGAGTGTGCGGTCTTCGACCGACCAATGTGGTCTTCGACCAGTCGGGCAATCAACCCGGTATCGACAATCCGTTTATCCGGTAGCTGACCCACCGGAATCACGGTGAAAGCTGTGCCGTCTTTACTCCAGGTCAGGTCGCTACGGATAGGGTAGCACAAGAAAAATTCAGGGTAATATGCTAGCGTAACCTCACGGAACTTTAATTGCAAACCTGCTGCACTTCAGTTAGAATTCTACACAGGTGTAGAAATGAACCAGAAAAACAACACGACCTACCAACATATTCTCAACAGCGCTGAGCGTTTGTTCTTGGAGCGAGGTTATGCCGGTGTGAGCCTCCAGGACATTGCTCGTTCCCTCGACATGCGCCATGCGTCGCTCTATTACTATGCCCCCGCAGGCAAGGAGCAGCTTTACATCGAAATGATGGAACGGCTGATGCGCAGACATGGAGAGGGCTTAACCAGCGCGATCATTGAAGCCGGCGATGATTTGCGTACACAGCTACATGCGGTGGCCCTGTGGTTTGCGAGTCAACCACCCTTAGACCTCGGACGCATGGTGCGGGCAGACATACCTGCGATTTCGCCCTCCGAGGCAGTACGCCTTATTGACCTGAGCTTAAACACGCTCAGGATGCCTATCGCGGCTGTGATTCGCAATGGCGCTAAGAAAGGGCTTCTTGTTACAGAGGATCCGGATTTCGCTGCGATGGCGTTCATTGGGCTGATACAAAGTGTCCACAACATTCCACCGATGTTCTTGCCAACAGAAGCGGCCCGTATTCATGCGTTCAAAGCGTCAGTGGATATGCTTATGAATGGTTGGATCAAGCGTTAATTGAACCCTCTTTTTTTTGCTTGTGAATTCTACACATGTGTAGAATCTGACATGAGGTCAGGTCATGGACATATCGGATACCCTGTATGTGACCGAGCGTGGTGAATGGCGAAACTGGCTTGAGCTTCACCATGCTGTTCGTAAAGAGATCTGGTTGGTTACTTATTCGAAAAAGTCTGGTCTTCCTTCGCTCCCTTATCTTCATGCTGTCGAAGAGGCGCTCTGTTTTGGCTGGATTGATGGCATTGCCAAGAAAATGGATATGGAGCGAAGCGCGCAGCGATTCACACCGCGGCGACCGAAGAGCAATTGGACAGAACTGAATAAGGAGCGAGCGCGCCGCCTGATCGCTTCAGGAAGGATGACAGAGGCCGGGTTCGCCGCGCTTCCTGACTTGTCGCCTGAAGCATTCAGGATTGAACCCGATATCATCGCCGCATTGCAGGCTGATCCCCAGGTTTGGAGTCACTTCTGTTCCTTTCCGGATGTGTATCGCCGTATTCGCATTGGCTATATCGAGGAGATGCGTCGTCAACCACTTGAGTTTCAGAAACGGTTGGCGAATTTCATCGCAAAGACCCGTCACAACAAGATGTTCGGTGTACTGGAGTAGAGTGAAGGAGAATAAAAGGTATGACCCCCATGAAGACCACCGACTTGTTTTTTCGTCAAGCAACACGCGACGACCTCGCCTTCGTAGCATGGTGTAACTATGAAGCGTCCTCGCCTTATCCGGGATTCTGCTACTGGGATCCGCTCCTCGAAGGCACCAATACACCGACAATGTCGTTCATCGAAGCGGTCTTCCGTGCTGATGCTCTGGCGTGGGGGAAGGTTGAGGACTTCATGCTGGCTGAAGAGAACGGCAAACCTGTTGCGGGCGCTTCCGGGTTTGTGATGGACACGCACGACTATCGTCCCTTAAGGCTGGATCGGCTTTCCCTGGTCGCGCAAGCACTCCATTGGGATCAGGCGACGTTGGAAGGCTTTATCGATGGTTACAAAATGGTATGGTCGGATCCGCTTGACCCAACCCTGTCACCTTCCGCCGCATGGATTATTGAATGTGTGGCGGTCGTTCCGGAGGCGCGTGGACGTGGCGTTGGCAAACATCTCATGCGGGCACTGCTCGACAGAGGCACACAGCTAGGGCATTCACACGCAGGGATATCAGTCACGATGGGCAACGACCCGGCGCAGCATGTCTACGAAGCCGTTGGCTTCAGGATGTTTGTGACTTATGGGGCAGAGTACTTCAATAATCAGTATCCGGGCACGATCAAATACCGTACTCCTTTGGCTTCGGTTTGATCTGATTGAACAATTCATTCAAACTCGGACAATCAATCCAGGTGTTTTGCCCAAAACCAGGCTGGTTTGTCCGATTTTGGTCAAGTTTCTCAATGAGATCGTCCGCTCACCTGATGAATCCGACGAGGCATCTCTCACCAGGTTCACGCCATTGCTTTAGCCTGAATAGCAGGGGAATTGAAAGCGGCCATATGCCCTCGCCAAGGCGTATACACACGCTCAGCCAATACGGGGGCATGACAACACAACACGAATTTACGGACGCATAGTGGAACAAAATCAGGCGGCTTCTGCCGCCTGAAAAACCGAGAACGGGACTGCATCTGGCGCATCGCACGCTGCGCAATGGGATGATCCGGCGTGGCTTGCCGAAACGCTGTAGGAACTGGAAAACCGTGTACAGTCGCTGGTTACGCTGGCACGATAGCGGTGTGTGGCAGCGGATATGTCAGTCTTTGCGGCATTGCTAATTCGCCCTGCCGCTTCCCCCCTCAACCGCGCGCGATAGCGGCAACCCCGACAAGCGAAAACGCCGCGATAGATGCCATGATCGGCTTCCCATTCACTTTGCCCTTGGTTTACCATCATTCCCGATCATGGGGATGCAATGCGATCTATGGCTGAGCAGGCGGCGCAAACCCTCGCACCCCTCCACGAAACCAGACCTGTATTGTCCTGATTGCTGACATTTCGTACATCTTTGTCCGCAAATCTCCCCTCAGATGCAAAACAAATGACACAAAGCAGGACAAAAGGCGACAATGGCGGAGTGCCTGAACGCGGCTCACCGCGGCCTATGACTTCCGATTACGCAAGCGCTTAAGTCTGTCGAGTATAGATGCAGTCGTGCGCCACTCGTCCGGTACGCTGTCAGGATCGATCTCATCCAGCATCTGGATCCAGTGGCTGGCAACCTCAAGCTCACCCTTCGCCCG
>CAZQIJ010000509.1:0-3440 GCA_964592955.1 uncultured Anaerolineaceae bacterium | reverse complement strand
CATACACCCACGCTCACCATCACTCTTTCGCCAACCATTACAGATACCCCGCCGGTGACTGCGACCCATACCCCCAGTGTGACGCCTGAAATCAGCACGACACCAGCGCCGCCCTCGCCTACGCCGCCGCCCTCGCCCTTCCCGTACCTGTTCCGGCAGAATGGCGAAACCAACCTGACCCTGAATTCCCTGAACTCATTAGGCTGTGCGTGGCAGGGGATCGGCGGAAAGGTGTTGGGGGTGGACGGGATCGAACTCAGCAGTGCCAGCGGCTATACCATCCAGGTCATCGGCAGCGGGTTCGACCAGCGTACCGCCATCGGCTCAAA
Organism: uncultured Anaerolineaceae bacterium; assembly: GCA_964592955.1. Classification (GTDB taxonomy): domain Bacteria; phylum Chloroflexota; class Anaerolineae; order Aggregatilineales; family Phototrophicaceae; genus CAZQIJ01. The sequence continues at coordinate 3,111 of CAZQIJ010000509.1, read as the reverse complement.
TTCCCTCTACGGGCCATCCTCTGGCTGGGAAATTGGGGTTGCGCAAAGTGTAAACACCAACGTGTACCTGGTACGGCTTATTTCGGCAGGGGGAACACAGCTTTCGCCAGATGTTCAGGTGGTGTTTCCCGGAGACTGCGCACATAATGTAGCGCTGATCGATTTCATTCAGACGAGAGCAAACTGATGGGTGAAGAACCGACAACCAATATCCGGCGGGTGGGGTTGAAGGATCGCAAAACACACATCGAAAAACCCGCACCGCTGTTTGCACGGGAGGAACCGGCGGCGGCGCTGAGGGCGGCACCAGAACCTGTACGGGATGTTTCGCAGCGCGCAGCCCCTGTGAACCCGCACACGCTGGATCGCTACCCTCCGATACCGCCTGCGCGGCCCCCTCAGTCACGTCGCAAGCCACAGGCAGCTAAAGGCCCCCGGTTTTCGCAGCTAGATGCCGTTGCACTTCTCTTTGTGCTGGCAAGCTGTGGTGTTGTCGCCTATGTCGCCTATCTGTGGCAGAATCCCTGGTCAGCACTCAACCTGCTGCCGCCACCGACGCTGCCGCCGATTTTCGTCACGGCCACCCCTGCAGGTCCGCCGCCCCGGTTTGGAATCGAGCAGAACACCGCTTTCTACAGTGCGCATCCTGGCGGCGCGGGCTGTGACGCCGCGTTTATCGGGGGTCGTGCGCTAACTACCTATCCGGGTTTGCAGGTGCGCGTAACCGGTGACAACGCCACGCAAACCCAAACGTTAAGCACACTGAGCAGCTATGGGAACAATGGCTATGAATTTGCGCTGGGGAATCCCGCGCCTGGCACCATCTTCAGCGTAGCGTTGCTGACCGCGCAGGGTGAAAGCCTGGCACCCGCCATAGAGGTCGTCATCAGCGAAAGCTGCGGGCTGAATCTCGCAATCGTGAACTTTGTCGAGGTAAGGTAAATGCAGCAGGGTTTAGGACAGGCAGCCCGTTACATTCGGGCGTTCTTTGTGGCGCTGCGCATGACACTGCGCGGCGAGAAACCGCCCACACCCCGGCATACAGCGCTTCTGAAATGGATCGATCAGGCGGCGGGCCTGCTGGAAGACCTGTATACGCTGGCAGAAAGTGCCGGTATGCGGCGCACTGAACGTGAGCAACTCGTGGTACGGGTTGATGGCCGCAATACGAACATGGAAATGATCCTCAATACCCTGAAGTATCATCTCCATGAGGAGTATGTGGACTTGCTGCGCCACGAGTCACGGCATATCCTAACGGCAATTTATGCCAGCAATATCAATGACCATTATCGGCTGCTGCGATTAGCAGAGCAGCTCGCGGAGTCGCCTCTGCTAACCCACCTGAGCAGGCTGGCCGCACATCTGGAGACGATACCGCAAGTGGCGTTGTGAAGTTAAGAGTCATGCAGTGCTAATAGCTGTAGACACAGCTTACGTAAAAATCTGTAAATTTTCCCTAACTGTGTTGACGCCGCCCGGGTCTTGTGCTAACATTCTGAGTAACTGCACAATGCAGCGAAAATCAATCTCATCAAGGAGAAATCATAATGATGTACAATCCTCGTGAAGAAGGTCAGGGCCTGGTTGAATATGCTCTCATCCTGGTCCTGGTGGCGGTCGTCGTGATCGTCATCCTGACCCTGCTTGGCCCGGCAATCGGCAACATCTTCTCTAACATCATGGGCAACTTCAACACCGTCGGCCAGTAGTTTTCGCAGCAGTTACGAAGGACAGCGCCCACGCGGCGCTGTCTTCGTTTATGGTGTACGCCTCTGGCATTCGCCTGGCGCGCTTGTGCCAGGTATTCAACAGTACTGCATACCCTGTCTCTGGTCGTAACTGCCCCTTCCACGCCCTTTGGCACCTCCAACCCAGACAACCGCCTCACCCCACTGCGCACAACTGTGCTCTCGGGTGGATGTCTGTAGGTTGTTATGATCTGACGCGTACCGCGCAACCTTGACGAAAACACCAAGCTGCATGATTGACGTTTTGGGAACCATGCGCTATAGTTTTTTTGTCTGCGCAAGGCAGAGAACCTATATCATGCAAGGAGTTCATCCAATGATCTACAATCCACGTGAAGAAGGCCAGGGTCTGGTCGAATACGCCCTTATCCTGGTGCTCGTGGCGGTCGTCGTGATCGTCATCCTGACCCTGCTTGGGCCCGCCATCGGCAACATCTTCTCCAACATCATGGGTAACTTCAACACCGTCGGCCAGTAGTTTTCGCAGCAGTTACGAACGGCAGCGCCCATGCGGCGCTGTCTTCGTTTATGTTATTGTTTGCCCGCGCTTGGTCTACTTATGGCGCGTTCTGGCACCTAAACCACAGTCAGGCACAACTCCCGCACCGTCGTCCCCAATTGCTCGTCCCCCGTTGTTCTGAAAACGGTTGCGCTGCACAGCATGTGTGTGTGGATTTTGGTATTTTATTATAATTAGGTGAATTAGCGCACATTCACTACTTTAAACATTAAGCTGCGCAATTGACGTCCCAGGAAACCTGCATTATAGTTTTTTTAGCTGCGCAATGCAGCGATCCTATTTCATGTGAGGGAGCTTATCCAATGATCTACAATCCTCGTGAAGAAGGCCAGGGTCTGGTCGAATACGCCCTCATTCTGGTCCTCGTGGCGGTCGTCGTGATCGTCATCCTGACTCTGCTTGGGCCCGCCATCGGCAACATCTTCTCCAACATCATGGGCAACGTCCAGACGGTCGGCCAGTAGAAGTCCGCAGCAGTTACGAAGGACAGCGCCCACGCGGCGCTGTCTTCGTTTATGGTGTATGGCACATGGCGCACATCTGGTGCGCAAAGGCAGCGCCCACGCGGCGCTTTCTTCGTTTATGGCTTATGGCTGTTATGGCTGCAACCTGCACCCGTCCCCGTCATCATTTGCCCGTATCCTGCACAGAAACAAAAAACGCCGCGATGTCGCAGCGTTTTCATATAGGGGTTCAGTTTCCGCTATCCGCCTGCAGGCGTAGGAATAATGCCGAGGTCTGGTTCTGGCGTAGCACTGCCCGGAACTGTCGATGACTGGCCCGTGGCGTCGGGGGTCTGAGCCTGACCATTGGTGCCTGGTTCAGTACCGCCAATGACCT
>CAZQIJ010000508.1:0-3454 GCA_964592955.1 uncultured Anaerolineaceae bacterium | reverse complement strand
CTGCTGCCCACCACACAGGCGCGCATGGTCATCCCGCTCATCTCTCAGGACCGGCTCATCGGCATTTTGAGCCTGGAGACGTCACGCACAGGCGTCTTTAACAAAGAGACGTTCGACTTCCTGCGCCTGCTCACCGGGCGGATTGCGGTCGCCATCGACAATGCGCGGCTCTACCGCCAGACGGCCACCCAGCTTACTGAGCTGAAGGGCCTGTATGACCGCGTCAGCAAGCTCGAACAACTCAAGACCGATATGATTCGCATCGCCTCGCACGATCTGCGGAACCCGCTTCAGACCATTACCGGGTACCTGAGCATTCTGGCCACAGCACCCGAAATCGCGCGCGATTCGTCCCTGGTTGAATACCTGGACTACATCAGCACGGCAGCGCGCACCATGCGCAAGATCACCACAGATATCCTGTCGCTGGAACGTATCGAACAATCCGCCGAAAGCGGTACCTACACCCTGTTTAACTTCAACCAGATGGTTGAAGAAATCTACGGCGAACACAAACCCCAGGCCCAGTTGAAGTCGCAGGAATTCATGCTGTCGCTGCCGCTTTCTGCCCTGCTGCTGGAAGGGGACGCAGTACAACTGCGGGAGGCGGCGGCAAACCTCGTCAGTAACGCGATCAAGTACACGCGCGAAAACGGGCGCGTTCAGGTGCGCGTGATGAAGCGGGACGGCTTTGTGGTGCTGGAAGTGGAAGACAACGGCTATGGCATCCGCGAAGAGCAGCAGACACGGCTTTTCCAGCCGTTCTTCCGCAGCCGTATGCCGGAAACCAAAGCCATAGAAGGAACAGGGCTGGGGCTGCACCTCGTGAAGAACATCGTGGAGCGACACGGCGGCAGTGTGTTCTTCACCAGCACCTACGGTCAGGGCAGCACCTTCGGCTTTGAACTGCCGCTTGAAACAGGTGTCGTGGGCTAGTGCTGTCACCGCTTGCGCGCATCGCGGCTGCCCTCAGCACCGGGTTTATCCTGTGTATCATCGCGGCGCAGTTGGGCGGCGGGCTGGCAGACAGCCCGCAGGTGACGTTTGTCGGCATGCCCAACAGCATTACCCTGCTGGATATCTACCGGGGGACGCGGCTGAATGTGGCAGAGGACCTGGACGGTATTCCCGTCAGCATGTCATGGTCACCGGATGGCACACGCCTGGCCTACACGGTGCTGCGCCAGAACGTGTATACACTGTTCGCCATCGACTTTCGCACTGGCCGCACCAACAGCATCGCCTACAATCCGGGGACGGCGGCAGCGCCCACCTGGTCGCCAGGCAGTGACCGGCTCGCCTACCTGGACCCGCACCGCGATATCTGCGTTTACGATTTCGGTACCACAGCCCACACCTGCCTGGCGGTGGGCGCGGTGCTTTCGCCGGATTGGTCGCACGATGGGCAGGTGATTGCGTATATCGAACGCGACGGCGACGCGGGGCTTCTGCGCGCCGTCTCGCCGACGGATGCCAGCGCACGTACCATCGTCGGGGTGCCGCCGCTGTCTTCGGAACCGTTATGGTCACCGGATGACCGCATGCTGGCCTATACAGCGGCAGTGCGCGGGAATGAGGCTTTCCAGATCACGCTGGTGGATGCACGCAGCGGAACACAGACGGCGATCAGCCCGCCAGGAAGTGTGAGCTTCAGCGCGGCCTGGTCACCAGATGGCACACGCCTTGCCTATACGCAGGAAGTGGGCACCAATCGCGATGTGATGCTCTACCGACTGGCCGATGGCACGACGGATCGCCTGACGACCGCCCCAAACCACGAAATGTTTGCCGCATGGTCTGGCGATGGGCGCAGGCTGGCCTACGTGATCACAACCGGCTTCTCGGTTGAACTGATGCTGGTGGATGCCCAAACCCTGCGCGCCACCCCCGTCACGGAGATGCTGTCGGTTGCGTTTGCGTGGCGTTAGCACCTGGGCACGCTGACCCATCCAACCAGACCCACACGCACCCATACGGATCACGCCTGTTGTTGTCTGGTGCGGCGCTGGCCTAAGCGCAGTTACCAGTTACCCTGAACGCGGCAGCTCCGGCGTGGGCTGGGCGCTCAGGGTCAGGCGCGCGCCATGCGTTTGCGCCAGCGGCAGCAACCGTGCCTCGCTGCCTTCAGCCACACGCAGGACAAGCCCATAGGGGGCACCCGCGCGCTGACTGAGGTGCGCACGCGCAGCGTCCTCCAACGGCTGCACCAGGATGAGATCCAGGTTATCCAGCGTAAACACGGCCCCGTCCGAAGTCATGCGCGGCAGAATACCCAGAATATCGCGGTAGTAATTCACGGCGTCGATCAGGTTTTCGACCACCACCGCAAGGCTGAGCACACCCAGCGCGCGGTTGGCGTGCTGCGTTTTGGCCGCGTCTGTGGGCACACGCAGTGCACGCGGGGTGATATCTTCCATGAAGAACGGTGCCATGTGGGCAGGCATGCGGGCGCTGCGCCACCGCAGTTGTGTGCCATCCGGGCGTTCACGTCCACCGTCCGGCATCTCCTGGATGGTGAGGCCGCGCCCGCGCATGGCGCGCACGTCCTGCTGGAGCGCGCTGGATTGCAGCGCATAGCCTACCGGGCCTTCCCCGTTCTGCACGAGAAAGCTGTAATCCACCCTACCGGGCACAGGATCTTTGCCGGTGGGGGCCATCAATTCAAGGTAGGTACCGTCCTGGAAGAGAATCAGCGCGTTGTGGGTTGCGCCGTTGGCATGTTCGCCGCCCGGTGTTACGGTAAACCCGAGCGTTGAGAAGCTGGCGACCGCCGCCGGTAAATCGTCAACGGCCAGAATCACGTGGTCAAAGGTCAGCGCCATGAGGAATCAATCCTTTCGCTCTTCACCTGTGACCAGCATAGCAGAGGTTTGCGGATTGTGCCCAGGGCGGGATACGACGCGGGGTAATGCTGTGCCGGGGAAGCATGTCCCCGGCACAGGCCGCAGTTGCAGCGCGCCATCTGGCGCATCAACCGCACGGAGGCGCAGTTTTGTATGTAAATACGCGTTTTGGTACGTAACCTGCTGCACGCCCAGCGGCATGTCACAGCAGGCTATGCGCTATTCAAGCTCAATCGCCATCGCCACGGCCTCGCCACCACCCAGGCAAAGGGCAGCCATGCCGCGTTTCTGGCCGCGATCCTTCAGCGCGTGGATCAGCGTCACCAGCACGCGCGCGCCGCTGGCCCCCAGCGGATGGCCGAGCGCAATCGCGCCGCCGTGAACGTTGACCTTTTCCAGCGGGATCGCGTGGCCTTCGCGTTCCAGCCCGCGCATATCGGCCAGCACCTGCGCGGCAAACGCCTCGTTGATCTCGAACAGGTCTACGTCATCCACCGTCCAGCCAGCGCGCTGGAGGGCAACCGGGATGGCCTTCACCGGCGCATAGAAGATCCACTTGGGGTCAAGCGCTGCGTGCCCATAGCCGACGATGCGCGCCAGCGGTGCATGTC
>CAZQIJ010000507.1:0-3464 GCA_964592955.1 uncultured Anaerolineaceae bacterium | reverse complement strand
CCGGACACGGGTGTTGAACTACTTTGGGTATCTTACCGAAGTGAACGGCACGGACCTCGACAGCAGGCTTGGAGTCAATGTGGCTGAGCTGCGGCGCGAGATCAACGAAGCAGCGCGCGCCGGGGATTACGAACGCGTGGCAGCGCTTAGCGAACAGCTCCAGGTCGTATTCAGGCGTTCCGTACAGGTGGTTATTCGAGACACCACCGACCCCAACCCGCCGCAGGCAGCCGTCATCGCGGGGCGTGCGCTGACGTTGGAAGATCGCGGGCAGGCGGTGGCGGTTGTGCGGATGAGCCCGGCGCTGCAGCTTGCCGGGGGTGGCGTGGGATCCTCGATCACCGTCGATATACGCGGGCAGCGCCGGACGTTTACGATCGTCGGTATCCTGCCGGAAATCGACCCAACCCAGTTTCAGGATCAGGCGTTGTCTGGCGATATGGTTGTGCCCCCTGGGGCGCTGGCCAATGTGGATCCGTCGTTCCAACTGACGCTGGCGCAGGTCGCGCCGGAATATCTGAACGAGGTGCTGCTGAGCATGTCTGCGCTGCCGCTGGTTTTTACCATCGACATCACGTTTATTGACGGGCTGCTGAGCCGGTTCATCCAGCAGTTCAGCGCGCTGCCGCTGCTGGTGGGGCTGCTTTCGCTGGGTGCAGCCGCGGTGATCATGGCGAACACGGTGGCACTGGCCACACTGGAACGCCGCCGCCAGATTGGGATCCTCAAGGCAGTGGGGCTGAAAGGGCAGCGCGTGCTGCGAATTATGCTGCTGGAAAACACGCTGGTCAGCCTGCTGGGGAGCGTGTTGGGGATTGGGTTGAGCGCGCTAGGCGTGGTTATCCTCAGTTACTTCGGGCTGCAGGATGTGATCTTCATCCCGCGCGAGGCGGTGCCGGTGGCGGTGGCTTTGGTGGTGGCGGCGGTGGCCATTGGGGCTATTGCCACCTTCCTGAGCGCTTCGATGGCGGTGCGCGAACGGGTGCTGAACGTGCTGCGTTACGAGTAGAGGGGGCGTGGGCACGGCTGAGACCCCAAACTCACGCTTGACACCCATGCTGGATATTTATACAATCACAGCATCCTTAGGGCCTGTAGCTCAGTTGGGAGAGCGCTACAATCGCACTGTAGAGGTCAAGAGTTCGAGTCTCTTCAGGTCCAAGTCACGAAAACTAGACATATACGATTTGTCAGGGAACGGGAACGTATAATAGAGCGTTCCCGTTCCTTCGTTTATGACAATCTTTGCCACAAACTGCTCAATCACCCGCCGCGCTAAGGCGCGATCCTCACCTTCGAGCGCCGCCCGCATAGTGTCGATCCAATCCGCCAATACCTGACCGCTCAATTGCGTGATCTGCCGCTTGTTGACTTTGAGCGCGTGCATCCGTGCGGTAGATGTGGTCGATGACGAGGTTATGGTGGGCGCAGTATTCGCGGGCGACATCGACTTGCTGGCCGACACTGCGATCCTGCTCATCCCCGCCGGAGTCGCGGCAGTAGACGACGACATGCGCCCCCGGCGGCAACGGGCAATCCCGCCGCACCAAGTGAAGATAGCGGTTGTCTTCTGTGAGACATGTCAAGCCCCCTAAAAAACTGTTAAGTGACAATTAGCGGAGGCTATCAATGTCTTTAATGAAGATGCGTAACAAGTCACCTTTCTTCAAATGTTCATCGCTATGACCTAAATCTTTGCGTATAGCACGCAGAAAATCGTCAAAAGCAAGCAAAATCTCCTTGGGGTTTTCCTTATTTGGATTAAGCCCCGCCTTACGAAAACTGATCCAACTTGCAATTACTTCGTCTGTTCCCCAAGCAATCAGGTCTGGTGTTAGCTCCTGTAAACGTTCCACCGGATTTTGCGTTTTCTCCCTTGTCGATTCGCCTCGTTGCTTCCTTTGTGAAGGGTCATTTTGTTCTTGATTTGATTGATTTCGCCCAGCCCAAGTAATGTCGAAAGCTATACCAATGAATTTCTTCATAAATCGGTGTTTTCTTTTCACGAATTTGTTGTTCGATAGCCTGAGCTTTCTCCGATCTTCTTGCCCAAACCGCAGAAAACACTGAGACAAAAACAGTGGCACCAGTAGTAACAATTGCGACAGCAATATCATTTTCCAGAACAATAACAGCAAGAACAAATATAATTATTATTACAATTAAACCAGTAATTAGAGATAAAAACCAAATGATTTGACGTAATTTATGCATTGTTTTATGCCTTTTGACTCCTAATTAATCTTGTCAATCAGGCGGGTGTTCGCCAGCTCGCACCCAGACTCTACGGGCATTCACCATTCGGGCAATATTCATTTGGAGGCGAACAATGGTTGCACGCCAAACAGAGGTTAAGCCATGCACGACACTTCCATTTTCTATCCACTCGAAATGCTCTGACCAGCGTTCTGTTCGTGGATTGAAGAGGAGAACTCTCTCGTTGGTTTCGGGATCAGGTGCAGATGTTGCACGCGCTTTGCTCAAGCTACAGGTAGCACATGCCAGGGCGAGATTCTCCAGATCATCCCCACCGCCGGGTTTAATGTGTTCCACATGCATTGCCTGCCCGGTAACGCGCTGCCCGGTCTGGCAGTATTCGCACTGGAAATCTGCCCGTTCATGAACACGCCTTACTGTCTCTGCCCAGGAAAGATCATTCATCTATTGGTTTCATGTCATCGAGCGTTAGCTTATACCCGCGATCCATCAGAATATTCATCGCGGTTGCTTTACGCAAAGTAAGGCGCTGTCCATCTTCAACCAGGGTGACTAGTTCAGCATGTTCCTCAGCACTGATGGTTCCCCGGTTATTCTTATCCATGAGAAAAGACATGCGAGTCTGTTTTGTCTTTTGCATCTGCTCGCGCATCATGCTGAACAAGGCATCGTCGGAAAGATAAGTCATCGCATTTAGTTCAGATTGTTCGTCAAGCGGTATATCAAGCACCGGATCAAAAAACGCGCCTTCCAACCGGGTACGGATGACCTCATCGACAGACAGCGATTTTTGCTGTGCAATCTCCCGTGCTTTCTGGTACACGCTATCAGGAATTGAAATCGTATAATCGCTCATGCGCGTCTCCCTCAGAACATCTAATCTATTTTACACTATTTCCGCCAATCCGAGTCAACCATCGTCCGTCATCGTGTTTCCTCGCTTAATCGCTCTCCGCTTGCTTCATCCCCGGCTGAGGCGGACGCACGCCGCGCAACATCCCGGCGACAGACAAATCCTCGTCCAGGTCAGGCCAATAAACCCCGGATAGGCTGAATTCGACCTTGTTTCGTTGTGCGTCCGTCGCGCCGATCAAGCGCGGATACCAGTCAAGCGGCGTGGAAATCTCGCGTCCGTCCTGAAGCTGAACGCGCAACATCCCGCCCTCGTAGCTGACGCTCACTGGGCGATCTTTCTCTTGTCGTGGGGGATTCTGGGTCATCGTCTATCGTGCAACTCCGATAGGCTC
>CAZQIJ010000506.1:0-3471 GCA_964592955.1 uncultured Anaerolineaceae bacterium | reverse complement strand
GGCCAGCGCCCTGTCGATCTGACGCGTGTGCGGCTGGTGGGTGTGGCGGCGTTTATCCCGGCGCTGCTGGCAACCGTCATTGCGCTGTTTGTTGGTCCCAGCGATGCCGGGGCACCGGCTACCATCGCCTTTTGCGCTTTCGGGTTCGCGCTCGTTTTCGCCATCTGGCTGTATACCCGCGTTCGCGCCGTGCGCAACCGGTGAAGCCGTCACTGCTGTGTGTGCCAACGTTGTACATGCTGAGGAAGGAAAGCGTCTATGATGATTTCTGCTCAGGATCTGACCCGCACCTGGGGCGCGCAGTTTCAACCCCTGGTCTGCGAAACCTGTGACTGGGTTTACCTTGCGTCGGGTGAGACGCCGCCGCGCTGCCCGCACTGTTTCAGCGCCGCGCTGGAGCCGTTCAGCAGCGGCCTCGAACACCTCGCTTCACTCGAACCGCCCGAAATCGTTGTCCCGTTTGCGGTGGATCAATCGACCATCACCGCTGCGCTTGCCGACTTCGTGAAGGGCATTCCGTTTCGCCCGGCTGACCTGACCCCGGAAAACCTCAAACAGCGTCTCACCCGTCTCTACTGGCCCATGTGGCTGCTCGATGCGGATGTTCAGGCCACGTGGCAGGGCGAATTTGGGTTCGGGTATCAGGTTAAGAGCGATGTTTCGAGCTATGGCAGCGGCGGGTGGTCGTCGCAAGAAGTGCTCGAAACCCGCCAGGACTGGGAACCCCGCCTGGGCACCATCCAGCGCCGCATGCACAATGTCCCGGCCCCCGCGCTCGAAGATCACCGCGACGTCATCAGGCACACCCGTAACTACGAACAGTCGAAAGGCACCGCATTTGAAGCCGGGCTTGTGCGCCACACCCTTATACGCCTGCCAGGACGCTCCAGCGACGACGCGCTGCAGGACGCTGTCATTGCTCTGGAACGCCGCGCTGCCGCAGACTGCCGCCAGGCAGTTGAGGCCGACGATGTGCGCAGCTTCAAATGGAAATTTCGCAGCGCGAACCCCCACTGGACGCAGATGCTGCTGCCGGCCTACACCACTTTCTACACGGATGATGAAGGCAGGGCGCGCGTCCTCTGGATCAACGGCCAGCAGGGCAGCGTGAGCGGGGCGCGCCGTTCGTCGGTCAAATCTGCCCGCCGTTGGCTGATCCTGGGAGCGGTGGCCGCTGTCCTCTGTGTGATCGGCGTCATGCTGGCGCTGGGCGACAACAGCGCCAGATTGATCGTCGCGCTGGGGATCGCGGCGATGGTGTTCCTGCTCAGCGCTGCGCCGATGCTCATCGCCATGCAGTTCAATGACCGCGAGCAGAAAGCCGAAGTCGGCCAGGCTCGTTAACGTCCGGGGGAGGCTGTGCAGCGGGGCAGGTTCGCACAGGCAGGCGCTTGCCGAAACTGTCCCGCTGCCACCATTGAATGGAGTAAACGCATATGCTTGAACGCGTCCACCGCCTTGCACAGTCAGATGCCACCGCGCGCCGCCATGCCCTGCTCGATATCCTCACCGAAATCGGCGCGCCGCACCACATCGAACGGTTGACGGTTGGCGCACACACGCCGCACAACATTCACGTTCCCCTGCACGGCGAAACGCCTTACCTGCTGCTCGCCGCCCATTATGACGCCGTCCCGGTCAGTACCGGCGCGAACGACAATGCATCTGGTATGGCGGTACTGCTGTCGCTGCTGGCCGCACATCTCCGCCAACCGTTCCTGCCGCCCTGCGAAATCCTCTTCTTTGACCTCGAAGAGGCCGAGATGCAAGGCAGCATGGCCTATGTGCGCCACCATGACCTGAGTCGCATCTCCGCCATGATTAACCTGGATCTGTGTGGGGTGGGTGATGCCGTGCTGGTTTGCGAGGGCAGCCGTGTGCGCAGCGAAAGGCTTTCGGCCAGCATCCGGCAGTGCGGCGCGCTGCCGGTGGCGGCGCTGCCACCCGGAGATGACTACTGGTTTGAAGGCCGCGTCCCTACCGCCTCGTTTCTCGTTGTGCCGCATGATGATATTGACCCCATTCAGGCGTTCGCGCAGGCCCAGTACCGCGACCAGCGCTCACGGGTACGCCCGTCTGTCTTAGAGACGATGCACAATCACCCTCGCGATCGCGTGGAGTCTGTGCAGGCAGAGGCACTGGCCGCCGTCTACGCTGTGCTTGACCGCCTCCTACGCGCGCTTTAACTGTGGTTAACTCTATGTTCTCACCGCTGGAAAATCATCATAGTATTATGTTAAGTGACAACCTGCCGACAGCCCGTGATGTTTGTCACTGTCTGGGCGCTGGCATCACACGCTAAACTGTTGTTGTAAGTGATTTGCAACAAGCCGGGGTGAGTGAGATGTCTTTTTACGAGCGCGCAGTCGAAGCGATCCGGGGCAGTGGTGGCCGCATGACCACACAGCGCGCGATGCTGCTTGAGGTGCTGCAGCAGGTCGATGACATTGACGCCGAAACGCTCCACCGGCTGGCCAGCGTGCGCGATTCCAGCCTCAGCCTGCCCACCGTCTACCGAACCCTGCATGTGCTGGAGGCCGCAGACGTCATCACCGCGCAGTATGTGTCGGACGATCACGAACGCAGGATTTATCGCCCACGACATCCGCACAACACCCATACCCACGCAACCGCATTTCACTTCACCTGCCGCCGCTGCGGCAGCGTCGTCACTTTTACCACCGATACGATCCGAGCGCTGAAATCCGAGATTGCGGCGCAGCTTGGGGTAGAGGTGCAAAGCCTGTGTATGTGCGCGGGCGGCCTGTGTGCAGACTGCCGCGCTGTGACTGAAGAAACATCAAGAGAAGCTTAATGATGACCCTGGATCAGCTTGAAAACGGGCAGGCCGCCATCGTGCGGAATATCAGTGGGCAAGGGGCGCTGCGCCGCCGTCTTATGGATATGGGCATTATCCGAGGGGTAACCATCACGCGCGTTAAGGCCGCACCACTGGGCGACCCGGTGGAATACCTTGTGCGCGGTTATCACCTTTCCCTGCGCCAGTCCGAAGCGCGCCTGGTCGCAGTGGAACAAACTGGAGCCACCGTCCAATGACCCCTGACATGCACGGTCGGCCACACACGCATATGAAGAGGTAAGTAGCAATGGCAGCACACGCACGCACCATCGCGCTGGCGGGGAATCCTAACGTCGGCAAGAGCACGATCTTCAACGCGCTGACCGGATCGCGCCAGCATGTGGGCAACTGGCCGGGGAAAACGGTCGAGAAAAAAGAAGGCAGCCTGCTGCTCGACGGTCAGGAGGTGGTGATCGTCGATCTTCCCGGCACCTACAGCCTGACGGCCTACTCCATTGAGGAAATCATCTCGCGGGATTATCTGATTCAGGAGCATCCGTGCGCCGTCATCGCGGTGGTGGATTCTGCCAACCTGGAACGCAACCTCTACCTGGTCACGCAGGTACTGGAGCTGGAAATTCCCGTCATCGTCACGCTGAACATGGCAGACC
>CAZQIJ010000505.1:0-3471 GCA_964592955.1 uncultured Anaerolineaceae bacterium | reverse complement strand
ATGTCGGTCTCGCTGTATACGGCAGTGGCAGTAAGTCCCGATGGCCTGACCCTGACCCCAGGTTTCTGGCGAGAGCGCTTCGTGCGCTGGGACGAGATCCGGGAGCTTAAAGCATTTCCGCTGCTGCCGACTGAGGACATGGAGACGAACCGACGGCTGGTGGTGGGGCGCAAGCGCTATCGCCCTGCGCAGGGCGTCATGCTGGTGATACCGTCGCTGCCGCTTCCGTATCGGGCCGCGGGCTTCTTCGCCGGGGAGGGGTTCACCGGGGTTATCGCCCTCACCAACCGTACTCACACCCATTATGAAGCCCTGGTGCAGCACCTGGAAACACAGGTTGGCAGGGTTTAGTCTGAACCGGAGTATGATAAAATGAGTGAGCGAAGGATTGCAGATCAACTGGCGGATTACTTCAGAACTCACTTCGACCTGGCAGCGCTGAAAGATCGCCAGGATTACGGCTATCCCACACTGCCGCCGTGTGTCATTGCTGCGGTATTTGGGGTAGGCAGCCGTTTTGGCAGCGGGCACACCATCGCACGGCGTTACATGAACCATTACCCGCCGGACGGGGAGTCGCTGGCTGGCTTTCTGGAAGCCTATCGTATACGGGGCAGCGATGGGATGATGCAGGATGTTTACCAGAACCGCACTATGTCGTCTGCCGCAAGGGGTGTCACCAAGGCTGAGGCCGTGCTGCGTTTTGCCGAAGCGCTGCACGCACAGCAGGCCACGACACCCCAACAGGCACTAAGTCTGCAAGGGAAGGCGCAGTTTGAGGGCAGAATCCGGCAGATTCCGGGTCAGGGCACATCAATGGCACTCACCTTTTTCTACATGCTCGCGGGCAATCGCAACCTTGTGCGCCTGGATGCCAAGATTACCCGCCTGGTCACGAAGGTAACGGGTTACGCCATGTACCCTAAACTCGCCCAGCATAATGTTCTGACCGCAGTGCGGCGGCTTCAGGCGGACTACCCGGAACTTACCGCGCGGGCACTTGATGAAGCAATCTGGCAGCACACCTTTGACTAACCGGCTGCCCTCATGAATAGACAGGAACAAACCATGAACCTCGAACCCATTTTTACTGCGGTGCGCCAGGCTGCCGTTTTGTGCCGTGAGGTGCAGCGCCACCACATCATTGAAAGCCAGAAGACCGGCCAGGAACCGGTGACCATTGCAGATTATGGCTCACAGGCCATTATCGGCGAGGCGCTCAGCCGGGCGTTTCCCCAGGATGCTGTGATGGCGGAAGAAAGTGGCACACAGTTCCAGAACCTGGTTGAAGCTGAACAGCGCAAACAGATCACACAGCTCATCAGCATGGTGCTGGGGCGCAGTGTGTATGAACCTGAGGTCATCCGCTGGCTGGACTTCAACAATGGCACCCAGGCGAACCGCACCTGGGTGATTGACCCTATTGATGGCACGAAGGGTTTTCTGGCGCTGCGACACTACGTGATCGCGGTCGGCATCCTGGAAGACAATCAGCCGGTGGGTGCGGTGATGGGGTGCCCGGCGTATCCGGGCTATGAACGCGGTGCGCTGCTGTATGCCTGGGATGGTGAGGCGTACATCATGCCGCTGATGGGCGGTGAACCGAAGCGCGTGTTCGCAAGCGATTTCACCGATCCCGCGCAGGTTCGTGTTCTGGAAAGTGTGGAGAAGAGCCATGCCAGCCACGAGCAGATGGCGCGTGTGCGCGAGCTGGCCGGGTTAATGGACTCGCCGTTTGAGCGCATCGACAGCCAGGAAAAATACGCGCGCATTGCCGCCGGGGATGGTGAACTTTACCTGCGCTTGCCGCGTATGCACAGCACGCGCCCCCATTCGGCCTGGGATCATGCGGCGGGCGCGGCGCTGGTGATGGCAGGCGGCGGCAAAGTAACCGATGTCGATGGATCTCCACTTGATTTCAGTACCGGAGCAGCGCTGACCAACAACAAGGGGATGATCGTATCGAATGGTCGCATTCACGACCGTGTGCTGGAGGCGGTGGCACACGTGTTGCGTGAAAACGAATAGCGCGGCAGGGGCGTAATGGCAGTGAGTCAGCACGCAGACGATCCAGACTGGCTGCGCCAGCGCATCACCGTCTTTCGACGTCTTCAGGCAGTTATGGCGTTTGTGTGGGGTGTTTCTCTGGCAGGCGCGGGGCTGTTGATTGTCGTGATCTATCCTCTGCTGGGCGTGCCGGAAGTGGTCACACAGGTAACGGTGGGTGGTCTCGCTGTGGAGCTGCTCCTTGTTCTGGGCATGGCGCTCTACAGCGGATACGGGCATTTTTCACTCCAACGGCGGTTAAGTGAGGTCACGATAATGTACGATCCAGAGAACACACCTTCTGCACAGTACCGTACCGTCTTCATCACACATGCGCTGATCTTCCTGCTGGTGTTCATCTCCGCCATGCTCATCCCCCCCGCACGTGTGCTGCTGCTGAGGTTTTCGTTCGGGATAGGCTTGTGGGCAGTGCTTCTGCTTATTCACGCGGTGATCTTCGCCATTCAGGACACCCGCGCGCAGATCGACGCGCGCAAACGCAAACGTGAGGATCTTGTAACCCTGCTGCATGACGCTTCAGAGCGCCAGTACTTCCTGCACAGCGGGGGCGCAGATGAGCAGGCCGACACTACCCAACAGGACAGTGCAGAATTTCCTGAAGCTGGATCAGATCCTGCGCAGCAGCGAAGGAACCGGTAAGAGCGGGCCGCCAATCGGAAACCTTTCCTGTGCTCTGTGCGTAAATACCTAAGAACCACAAGCGCAAAAGGAAAATCCCGTGAACAATATGAACGACTTCGACAAGCTGCTTGATAACCCACAGAACCGCCGCATTCTGGCACTGGGGCTGATTGGTGTGGGGGCGCTGTTTTTCTTCGGTCAGTTCTTCAGCTTCAACTTCAGCGAAATACTCTGGCCGTTCTTCGTCATCGTGCCAGGGCTGTTCCTGCTGTATCAGGCTTACAACGGGGACGACTCGCTAACCGGGCTGATGTTCCCTGGTGTAATTGTGACCGGAACCGGCGTTATCCTCTTTTACCAGAGCCTTACCGGACACTGGGAATCGTGGGCATACGTATGGGCTGTGTATCCGGGGTTGGTGGGTTTGGCCACGCGCTGGCGGGGCGAGCGCCTGGGCCAGGAAAAGGACATCCGTACCGGTACAGAGATGATGCGCTGGAGTTTTACCGCATTCATCGGCTTCTTCCTGTTCTTTGAGCTGCTCATCTTCAACGGCTTTGGCGGATGGCTGCCGCTGGTGCTCATCGGCGCGGGTGTGCTGCTGCTGATGTCGATGAGCAGGAAAGCGCGTTCCAGCGACGATGGCGGTGCGCTTAAAGCGAAACGCAAGCACGACGAAGATCTGGTGATCTAAAGCCGCAGATGATGCCGCAGATGAAGCGGCACGCGTACCAAGACAAGATTAAGATGCAGGGTGAAACGCACATCGCGTGTATAGGGGCG
>CAZQIJ010000504.1:0-3493 GCA_964592955.1 uncultured Anaerolineaceae bacterium | reverse complement strand
GGTACAACGCCTGCGTTGTCCGGGTTTGGCGGTCCGCGGCGGGGCGCGCCGTTGCGCGCCCCTACACCGTCATTTCGTAGGGGCGCACCAGGTCCCCTCTACCCACTTTAGTGGGTGTCCAACCGGTACCCCGGCTTTGCAGCAGCCCTTTGCGAACCCGCCGCGTCCGTTGCATTGTCGGCCAAAGTGCGCTTCAATAGGTGGTGTGCGTCGATGGAGGACTGATGATTGATCCGGCTGCTGGTACGCCTAACGCTCATCCTCACACTGGGTTTTTCCGCTGGTGCTGCCCTGGCCGTGAACGTGGGCACACATACCGCGACCCTCGGCGGGACCGTGATTGTGGTCGCCGCAGACGCGGGGGGGCTGGTCATGTGGCTGGATTTCAACCGCGCGCTGGCGGTGCGCCGGGCGCTGCCGCCCCTGCACTATAAGCCCGTCTACTGGACGAACCGCAGCGGGGATCGCCTGCTGCTGGAGCTGCCGCAGCCGCCGCTGCATCCGCGCGTGGTGCTGCTGTACCTGGACGCGGCCCGCGCCACGCTCACCCCCATCGCGGCCTGGATTCCTGCCGGAGTCCGCAGCATCACACCCTATTCCGTCGAAATCGCGCCACACCAGGACGGTCAGCCGCTGTTGTGGTTTGTGCATGACCTCCACCGCGCCTATCGCACCGACCTGACGACGTTCCACACCGTGCCGCTGGCGGGTGATTTCCCTGGCCGGGAGAGCCGCATCGTATCAGATACCTGGGATATTGTGGGCGCGGCGGCGGCGGGCCGAATACTGCTGCTGCGCCCGGACGGGCTGCTGGTGCTCACGTCAACCGACAGCGGGGCACAGCGCCTGTGGACGCTGCCGAAAGGGTTGGCGGCGCTCACGTTGTGGTGAGCCCGCCGCGTTGAAGCGAGGTTGCTCATGCTGCGCTTGTTTGTACGACCGTGCCTGCTGCTGATTTGCGTCTTCGTGGCCTGCATCGCGCTGGCAGATGCCGCAGGCGCACACATCCCTACAGCCAACGTGGCCCTGCTGCTGGAGCCTGACCCGCAAACTTCTGATGCGCTGCGGCTGGTGCGCGTGGATGTAATGCGCCTGCTGACCGCCGAGCGCGCGCTGTTCCCGGCAGGGGCCTTCGAAACCAGTTGGATCGCGCCGCAGCCGCTGCCGGGCGGTCACCGCCTGCTGCTGCTGGATGGGACGCAGGTCTATCATGTGGACGTGCAGCGCGGCACCCTGCGCCGCTTCCCGGTGGTGGTGAATGCGGATGCCTTCGGGCCGACCGGCGCAGTGTCCCCGGATGGGCGGCTGCTGGCCTGGGGTCAGATCAGCGGCGATACGCTGTACCTCACCGACCTGCACACCTGGCAAACGCACCCGCTCTACCGCAGCAGCACGCTCAGCGTGCGTCCCGTCCCCCACTGGTCCCCGGATGGCCAGCGCCTCGCGCTCACCGGCGAAACAACCCCGCCGCAGTCCACTGCCGCGCCCGGTGCCGCGCTCCGCGAGCGAGTCGTGATCCTCACGCGCGATGGCCAGGCGCGTTACCTCACGTTTGGCGAAGGCCAGCGCGCCAAACGCGCCACCTGGCTGGACGAAAACAGGCTGCTGGTGAGCATCGACCAGCCTACCCAGGCACCCAACAGCGATTTCTTCGCGTGGTACGATGTGCGCAGCGGGGAAGAACTGCGGCGGGTGCGCGGTTATGGCGAGGTGACGTGCGGGCCGCACGCTGTCGCGTTCATCAGCCGCATCAACGACACCAGCCGCCTGATGCTGCTGCAGGACGGCGTAATCCAGGTGCCCGCCAGCGTGACGGAATCCCCCCGCTCCTTCAACTGGGTGGCCAACTGCGCGGCGCTGGTGGTCACCAATCAGCAGGCCAGCAGCAGCGTGTGGCAGCGTGATGGGCGCATCATCCCGTTGGACAGCAGCGGGCTTGCCCTGGACCAGCCGCCGCACACGCTGGTATATGTCAGCGCTGACCTTTCGCAGCCCACCCGCACCTATCACCAGCTTGATCTGCGCAGCGGCGAAAGCACCGCGCTGTTTACCCTGCGTCATTCCGGCTTCATGGCGGAGTCCCGCTGGATGCCGCGTTTTTCGCGCATGGTGGCGCTGGATGCGGACCCCCACAGCAACGGGGCGCTGGTGGTCATAGACACGGCGCGCAATGTCGAAATCGCGCGGCTGCAGGTGGGGCGGGTGTGGCTGGGCACGGTCATGAACTTCATTACGCTCAGCACGTGGTGAGGCGGCGCTGTGCCTGCCCCACCTGCGCAAAATGGCGAGATCGATTAAACTCCGGGGTATCCGTTTAGCGTTTGGAGAAGGATACCCCTCATGCAGCGCCGTCTTGTTGTGATGGTACTTTTCAGCATCGTTATTGGGGTCATGGCCGCGCCCGTCGCCGCCCAGACCACCACCTACGCCACCGACTTCACCTATCAGGGTTACATCGAGAACGCCGGGACGCCCGTCAGCGCCATCTGCGATTTCACGTTCGCGCTGTTCAATGCCGTGACCGACGGCGGTCAGGTGGGCACCACGCAGACCGCGACCGGCGTCAGCGTGGCGAATGGCGTCTTCAGCACCGTGCTGGATTTCGGCACTGGCGCATTCAACGGTGAAGACCGCTGGCTGGAGATCGCGGTCAATGACTGTGCCGGAGGTGTTACGTTCACGCCGCTCACGCCGCGCCAGCTCATCACCCCTGCGCCGTATGCGCTGGCGCTGTATGGCCTGCGGGTTGAACCGAACGCGACGAGTCCCAACGTCATCGGCGGTTTTGTGGGGAACATCGTCACGGGCGGCGCGGTCGGCGTGACCATCAGCGGCGGCGGCGCTGCTGCATCGGGTACGAATCGCGTGACAGACAACTATGGCACGGTGGGCGGCGGCAACAGTAACCAGGCGGGCAACGCCAGCGGCTCGGTCAGCGACGCGCACTATGCGACAGTGGGCGGCGGCCTCAGCAACGAGGCTGCTGCTACGACGGCGACGGTGGGTGGCGGCGATAACAACACCGCCAGCGCGTTTGCTGCGACGGTGGCGGGTGGCGGCGGCAACACGGCCAGCGGGGAGTACGCAGCAGTGGGCGGCGGTGTCAACAATGTGGTGACGGCCGCTTACGGCACCATCGGCGGCGGCGGCTTCTTCGGTGATGCGGCTCTTGCCAACCAGGTTACCGACCAGCACGGGACCATTGCGGGCGGCTACGATAACGTGGCGGGGGACGGGGACAGCGACCCGGCCAACCGCCAGTTTGCGACAGTGGGCGGCGGGCAGTCCAACACGGCCAGCGGCACCACCAGCACCGTCAGCGGCGGTCAGTCCAACATTGCCAGCGGCACCAGCAGCACCGTCAGCGGCGGGGTGTCCAACACGGCCAGCGGCTTCAACAGTTCCGTGGGCGGCGGGCAGTCCAACACCGCCAGCGGTGAGTACGCAGCAGTGGGCGGCGGTGTCAACAATGTGGTGACGGCCGCTTACGGCA
>CAZQIJ010000503.1:0-3516 GCA_964592955.1 uncultured Anaerolineaceae bacterium | reverse complement strand
GGGTACTGCCAGTTCGTGGTCGCGCCGAAGGTTGCCAAATTCCGCAAGCAGTATTACGAGCGCCTGAAGAAGTAGGGGTCCGCCCCGCGTGATCTGACGGCTGCTATTCGACCAGCAGGCGCAGCGACTTCGGCACCGGCCTGGGGCGTCCCTGCGCAGGTTAAGGCAGGGACGCCGCAATGAACCATTCGGCACGGCGCGCCGGAGGCTATGGGGTGGCTTCGGGGGTGGCTTCTGCGCCCGCGTCTGCGCCGGCTTCGGGTGTGACTTCCGGCGTGGCGCTGGCGGCGATTTCTGCCGCGGCGCGCGCTTCCTCAAAGATCGTTTCGAGCTGCTGGCGGACGGCGCGCTGGCCTTCGAACGTCAGCCCCACGAAGTGATTGTTTTCCAGCACCGCGAGCACAGCATCGCTGTAGAGATAGAAGACGAAATTCTGCACGCCGGGGATATCCAGCGAGGTCTGGCGCGCCACCACGCGGAACGTGCGCGACAGCCCGTAGGAGCCATCGGCGATGGTTTCGAGGGTGGGTGCCACGCAGCCAGTGCCGCTGTCTATGCTGGCGAGGCGCGGGGTGATGCCAGCGGCGAGCACCAGCTCGTAATCCGACCAGGTCATATAGGTGATGACGCCTTCGGCGTTGCCGACGGCGGTGGCGCGGTAGCGGATATCGTCGCTGGTTTCGGCGGCCTCGCGGCGCGGCAGTGACGAACCCGATGCTTCGAGCAGCAGCAGGTCTGTGATGTATGCGCCGTAATCTGGGGCGACGAGGATAATGGGCAGTTGCGGCAGGGTTTCGTCGATGGCGTCCCAGGTTTGCGGCAGGACATCCGCAGGCTGCGCGCTGACCGCCGCCGTGAGCTGTGCCAGCGTGAGGCATTCCAGGCCATCGCCGCTGGTGAGGACGACAACGGCGCGGCTGCCCAGGTCAAGTTCCACCGGGACGATGTCATTGGCTGCGCAGTTGGCGCGGGTTTCGTCGCTGAGCGCGCTGGTGATGAGGAGGACATCCAGCTCGCCATTGCAGAACTGGCGCAGCGCTGCGGTGTCTCCCTGCATGTTGGCCGTAACGGTGAGGCTGGGGGATTCGGCGTTGAGGGCGGCGTTGAACTCGGTCACGAAGTCGCTGAGTTCGGGTGATCCGGCCACGAGCACGCTGCCCGCCGCAATCGGGTCGAGCTGGAAGGCGAGCAGGTCGCGCGAGAAGCGGCGGCCAGTGGCGGTGGGATCGGTGACGGCGGCGAGGGCGGTTTCGGTGACGGGGGCAAAGCCTGCCGCCAGCACCGCAGCGCGGCCTTCGGGGGAGAGCGCGTATTCGACCAGCGCGGTAACGCCGGGCGCGCCCAGCGCGGTGCTGCGCACGAGCATGAAGAGGCGGCTGCCGGTGGCATAGGTGGCGCTTTCCACGCTGGCGGCGGACGGCACGAAGCAGGCGTTGGTTTCTGGATTGTTCAGCTCCAGCACGCGCACGCCGCTGGCCTGTGCAGAGAAATCGCCGCTGACCGCGCCCAGGCCCACCACACCAATTGCGCCGGGCGTTTGGGCGACACGTTCGATCACTGCCGCGTAGGAGTCGGCGGTCACGGCGTCGCGGCGCAGGCCATCGCCAGCGACCAGCGCATCCAGCGCCACATACGCCGGGGCGGTTTCCGGCGGCACGACGACGGTCATCCCCACACCGCCAAGCGCATCTGGGGTGATTTCTGACCAGTTGGTGACGGTGTTGGCGGCGCTGGTGGCGAAGATGGTATTGAGATCGCTCTGGGTGAGGCAGGTGGGCTGGGTGAGGCCGGGGTGGATGACGAACGCGAGCGCGTCTGTACCCAGCAGCACCTCCACGAATTCGATGCCGCTTGATGTGCAGATGGACTCTTCCGCCAGCGAGAGCGGGCGGGTGGAGAGCGCGATATCGGTTTGACCGGCGCAGAAGCGCTGCAAACCCTGATTGGTGCCGATGATATCTCGCGTGAAGTCGCCGTCCACGCCGCCAGAGGCGACGAGCGCGTCGAAGATCCCGGCGACGATGCCAGAGCCAGAAACGCGGGTGCCGGTGGCCGGGGAGACTTCAGGGGTCGCTGCGGCGGCCTCTGGTGTGACTTCCGGGGTGGTGGCGATTTCGGCGGTGGCGTTTGGGGTGGCTTCTGGCGTGGCATCCTGGGCAAACACGCCAGACGGGATAAGGACAGACAAGGCGAGCAGGGTCAGGATGAGCAGAATCGCCCGCCGCTGGTTAAATTTCATAGAGTTCTCCTTAAAGGTGCGTCAGGTTTATCGCCCAAAAATTGTACCCTCAGGCGGTCAATTGTCCAGCGCAACTTTGGCGGGCGGGGGTATCCCGCAATGTTAAGGCTGGTACGCAATGGACTCTGGTTGTGCGGTTTTCCCCCCGGTTCTCGCCTACAATGAGAACCGATGGTGTGTTTACAATCAGGACTCTTATGCAGCGTACAGGGATCATACTGGTGGTGAGTGGGGCGGCGGGTTATGCCTGGCTGCCGATATTTGTAAAGTGGGCCTACCAGGACGGGCTTCAGCCGATGGACGTGCTGACGTGGCGCTTTGTCTTTGCGGCGCTGGGCATTTGGGTCGCACGGATGATCAACGGTGCCCTGGAAAAGCGGCGCGAACCGCCCATAGCACACGTGCCGATGCCGGTGCGCACCCTGGTGGGTATGGGGGTGCTGTTTGTGCCGATTGCGAGCCTGGCGTTTCTATCGCTGGACCGGATTCCGGCCAGCCTCTACATTGTGCTGGCGTACCTGTACCCGGCGTTCGTGGCGCTCATTTCGTCTGCATTGGGGGAGCGCATGAGCATTCAGGCGTGGCTGGTGCTGTCGCTGACGCTGGTGGGGGTGGTGCTGACGGTGCCTGACCTGTGGAGCGGTTTGGGCCAGACTGACCTGGCCGGGGTGTTCTTCGGGATCGGCAACGGGCTGGCCTACGCGTTTTACATCGTGTTCAGCGCGCGCTACCTGCGCGGGCAGACGGCCATCATCCAGGGCAGCAGCATCAGCATCACGACGGCGATGGTGGTGCTGCTGGGGATGGCGGCGCAGCGCGGCCTGATGGTCCCGCACACGCCTGAAGCGTGGATCAGCGTGGTGGGCATGGGACTGATCTCGACTGCGATGCCGATTACGGTGATGCTGGTGGGGGTGCCGCTGCTGGGGGCCACGCGCGCGGCCATCGTCAGCACGTTAGAGGCGGTGTTCGTGCTGGCGCTGTCGTGGGCGCTGTTGGGCGAGCGCCTGCTGCCGGTCCAGGTCCTGGGCGGGGCGCTGATTCTGGCGAGTGCGGTCCTGCTCCAATTGCGACCTGGCAGGCCAGAGCGTCCGAAGCTGCCGGCCGCCGAGATGATGTCCGACGCGGCATAGGAGCGGGTGCAGGAATGGGGTGGGTGGGTGTGGGGCGGCGGCAGGGCGGCAGGGCGGCAGGGCGGCGTCAGGGCGGCAGGGGCGGCGTCAGGGCGGGGGGGGGGGGGGGGGGGGGGGGGGGGGGGGGCGGCGGGGGGGGGGGCG
>CAZQIJ010000502.1:0-3517 GCA_964592955.1 uncultured Anaerolineaceae bacterium | reverse complement strand
GCTTCCCGCAACTGCGCCCCGGATTCAGGGTAACCCCGCTCAATTCAGACGCATGCTGGCAAACCTGCTGGATAACGCCATTAAATTCACACCGTCAGGGGGCAGTGTCACCGTCAGTGTACGTGAATTGGGCCAGCAGCTCGAAATCCTCGTCAGCGACAGTGGCATAGGCATCCCCGCGCCAGATTTACCGCATCTCTTCGAGCGCTTTCACCGCGGCAGCAATACCGCCAGTTATCCGGGCAGCGGCCTGGGGCTGGCCATTGTGAAGGCGATTGCCAGCGCACACCGCGCCAGCGTAAGCGTGGAAAGCAGCACAGACGGCACGGCTATCCGGGCTGTGTTTTCGTTGGTGGCCTGACTTGTGTAAGCACATCGCCCAACTGCGGAACGCGCTAACGGCTATCCGGGCTGTGTTTTCGTTGGTGGCCTGAACCCTCCCATGCCTTGCCTACCCCGCAGGCGCTTCAGGTTGTGAAACCACAATCGCCTCACAATACCCATAGCACCTTCGACCTTCAAGATAGCAGCAGCGTACAGGGCAAATAAGGAGACGAATATCAGATGCCCAAGATGCCCCATAGAAAACTGCTGTTTGTGCTGGCGTGGCTGCTGGTTGTGCCGGCCATCCCCGGTCAGTCGCAATCCGGCACCACCATCACACTCGCCGTGCCAGAGATAACGGCGCAGTTCGTGGAAGACAGTGTCATTGCTGCCTTTGAAGCCGCCAATCCTGGAATCGATGTCTATCTCAAATCCGTTGATCAGTTCGATATGCCCAATCCCGATCAGTACAGCACCTTAGAAGCGTATCACGAGGCACTCGTGGACTATTTCAGTGCCGCGGACGTTGTTCTGGTCAATGAGTTTATGTCCCCAGAGGTAACACGCGCGGGTTACACGCTCGACCTCGGCCCGCTTGCCAACAGTGATCCATCACTGGACCCGGACGATTTCTACACGCAGCTTTGGAATTCTTTTCAGTGGGATGGCGGGTTGTGGGCGCTGCCGATGTCGGCAGATGCGGTGCTGCTGTTTTACGATCCTGCCGCGTTCGACGCTGCCAGGCTCTCTTACCCCACTGCGAACTGGACACTGGCGGATTTTGAAAACGCCGTGCGCAGTCTGACGATTTACAACACCGATAACACAGTCGCCGAAAACGGTGTGCAGGTGCTGAATGGGATGACCTCTGTTATCCTGAGCCTGCTGGGTGAAAGTGTTGTGGACGAGGGGGCCAGCCCTGCCGAGCCACGCTTTGACAATCCGCTGTTGGCGGACCTGCTCACGGGGTGGGCCCAGATGGACGATGACGGTCTGTTCACGTCTGCGGGTGGCGCGGTACTCCTTTCTCCTGACAGCAGCGCGCCGATGCTCACTGCGCGCAGTGCCTTCGCCCGGATCTCTGATGCGCTGGCCGTCGCACCCCTGCCAGGTGGCCATGCCACGCTTTCGGTAACCGGAGCCGCCGTCAGCAGCGGCACGCAGTATCCCGAAGCCGCCTACGCACTGGCGAAATTCCTGACCACCAGCCCGGAGGTCGTCGGTTTGCAGTTTGGCACGCTGCCCGCACGCCGCAGCCTGCAAGGGCAGGCTGCATCCGGGCCGGGTAACGGCAATCTGTTGGGGCGTGGACGCAACCGCAACGCCGCAAACAACGCGGTGACCGAACAGGCGGTACTGGATGCCTTCGAAAACGGCTACTCGGTCAGCGATTCGCGCTTTGCCCGCGCCATCGCAACCGCGTATACCCGTATGCAGCAGAACAGCATCGATGCTGCCACCGCGCTCGAAGAAACCCGCCTGGAACTGCTTGAGCGTTTGGCCTATGCCGACGGTCTGATGGTTGAGCTGGTGGTGGAACCGCCACCCACCCCCCTTGTGCTGGCCGAAGGCGAAATCGCGCTGCGGCTTGGCGTTGAGTCGCCATTTCGGGCCTTCCCTGACGAAGAGCGCTGGATTGCGGCGGCGGCTGATTTTGCGGCGTCCGATCCGCAGGTTGGTGTGGTAGAAGTGCAGCAGTACAACGGAAACCTGACCGAGATCGCCGAGCAGAACGACTGTGCATTTCTCTCCAGCAATCAGGTGCCTACCGTGGATCTCAGCCTGCTGCGCAGCCTTGATCCTCTGCTTTCCAGCGATCCGAACTTCAATCCTGATGACCTCATTGGGCTGGAGCTGGTGCAGCGAGACGGGATGACGTGGGCCTACCCCGCGGTGATCCAACCCCAGGGGATGCGCTATAACACAGATCTGTTCAACCAGGCGGGTGTTCCCTTACCAGAGTCTGGCACCTGGACGCTGGCAGAATTCGAAGCCGCACTGCGACAGATCTATGCGGTGACCGGCGAAATACCCTTCGTGCCGCGCAGCTTTGGCAACAGTCATCTGCTGATGCTGATTGCCGCTTATGGCGGTCTGCCTTTTGACACGCGCACATCACCGCAGGTTGTGAACTTCACCGCGCCAGAGACGATCGATGCAATTCGTCAGGTGCTCGACCTGGCAAAGGACGGTCTGATGGCCTACAACGGGCTGGCAGAAACGGGTGGCGGCGGGCTGAGGATCATTGTGGGCGGCCCAGGAGAAACACCCACAGCGCTTTATACCGAGTTGTTTTCTGGGCGCGGCCCTGGCGCGCGCATTGTCGATGCCAACGGTGACACGTCAGTCAACCCGAACCCGCTGGTTACATTCCCAACCGGGTCGCGTGCAGCACTGTCCTATGAGCTTGGGGCGTTTTACATCAGCGCGTCGTCGCTTCAGGCTGAAGCCTGCTACCGTCTGATTACACACCTGGCCGGTTACCCGGAGCTTTACGCCGGTATCCCGGCACAGCGCTCTGACATCGATGCCGCCGCGCAGGATTCCGCAGAAGCGGCCTTTTACCACGCCTTTGATGCGCTGATGCAGCAGCCCGATACCGTGACCATCCCAACCGTGTTCGGGGGCGGTTCGCCTGTGTCTATCCTACAGTACTACTGGCTGAACCGTGCCGCTGACCGGTATGTGCTGGAGGACGCGGATCTGGTGGTTGAACTGACGACTGCGGAGCAGATGACCCGCGAATATCTCTCGTGTGTGGATGCAATCCCGGCCTTCAGCCCGGATCTTCAGGATTTTCAGACGTATGTCCAGCAGTTCACTGACTGTGCTGTGCAGGTTGATCCGGCTGCGGCAGCCGTTTTCGGCGGCTAGACGCCTGACACGCTTAATTCGGCATTAGCCGGAACGTGCCGCCAGTCGCCCTGCGAACGGCGATTGGCGGCGGTTCGTAAAGCCAGACAGGTCAACGTCTGGCGACCAGGTGCGCAGATCTGGCAGCGTGGTCGTCTCAGAAAAAACCGCGTAACCAAGCTGTGCGCCGCGCAGATCAGCCAGCGCCAGGGTTGCGCCTCTGAAGTTGACCCCCCAGCGCAGGTTGGCGTCCACCAGCTAGGCATGGGTGAGGTTTGCGCCCTGGAACGTCACGCTCCACAGATTACAGTTTGCGAAGCTTGTTTCCTGCAGGTTGGAG
>CAZQIJ010000501.1:0-3517 GCA_964592955.1 uncultured Anaerolineaceae bacterium | reverse complement strand
CGACAAATTCCAGCAGCGCCGTCTGCTGAATGGTGTCAATGGCCTGTTGGGGGTCGGTAACGCCAGGGATTTCGACGAGGATACGAGCATTGCCCTGGACCTGCACGGTGGCTTCGGTAAGCCCCAGACCGTTGACGCGGCGCAGCACGTTGTTGGCGGTTTCGCGCAGGTCACTGGCATCGTAGGCGGTGGGTGGAATTTCGGCCTGGAGCAGCACGCGCAGCCCTCCGATGAGGTCGAGGCCGAGCGGTTGTTCCGGAATCACGTCGTTCTGGCCGTCAGAATTGAGATCTACGGGAATTTCGCGCGCGCCGGGCATGTTGAGCCACAGCGCGGCCACGGAAAGGACAACGACAAAGACAAACCAGCGGTAATGGGTGTTCATACCCGTCCCCTTTCACCAACAAAAAAGAACCGTGCCTGCAAGCACGGTCATCAGAAAACTAACTGACCTGTTGTTGTTCCTTATGGGTCATCTGGGCGTTGCGTGCTAATTCGTCGGGGTCAAACGGTTCCAGCAGCGAAGCGGCAATCATCTTCACCACCAGCCCATCCGCCAGCTCAACAAAGGCAATGCCTTCGTCGGCGCGCACATCACGCACACGGCCAATGATGCCACCTGCGGTGATGACTTCGTCGCCAATCGCCAGGGCACGCACGAAATTCTGGCGCTTGTGAAAGTCACGCTGGCGGGGGAAGATGACCATCGACCAGTATGCCCCAAGTGCCAGGATCATGACAAACGCAACGAGGATAAATTCTTGCTCTTGCATGGCAGGCTGTGACCTTTAACTGTGTGAAACGCCAGCATTATAAACCGGCCTGCGGGGTAATCACAGGGCAAAGGCAGCGCGGAGCGCGGTGAGGTTGCACGTGGGCACCAGCAGATTATAATTGGCGCGTGGATGCAGGAAGCAACGGAGACGAGCGGAAGTGACGGAAACACGTCTGGAAATAATACGCGATGCGATCGGCAGGCTGGAAGTGGACAAAGCCCGTGACCTGATCCGCGAAGAAGTACGGGATAACCCAAGCGCGGAAGTTTATTACCTGGCGTCTCATGTGGCGCTGGATGACGTGCAGCGGGTGCGCTTTCTCGAAAAAGCGCTGGAGATTGACCCGTTCAATGAGAAAGCGGCCAACGAACTGCGCAAAGTAAAACAGGCGCGCGGGGCGGCAGCGCGGGGGGGGGCAGCAGCGCCACCATCCAGCAGCCATGCCGACCCGTTCGCCAGTAAATCCAAGTGGGTGAGCAGCCCATACAGCAGCGCGAAAGGCGCGGCGTTTGAACTGGCGGACGTGTGGACACGTTTCGCCGCACTGATTCTGGATAACATCATCCTGTATGTGCTGGGCACGATCAGCGGTTTTGTGGTGGGTTTTCTGGCCGCGATGCTGCTGCCTGCGCAGTCGCAGACCGACGGAAACTTCACCGTGCTGGGTGCGCTGGTGGGGCTGGCAGTTCAGGTGGGTTATCACGTGTATTTTCTGACGCAGCACAACGGGCGGACTCCCGGCAAGATGGCGATGCGCATCCGCATTGTGAAGGTCAACGGGGAGAAGCTGACGGTGCTTGACGCGTTTCTGCGCAACTTCGTTGGCTATATCATCAGCGGGCTGATGCTGGGACTGGGGTACTTCTGGGCGTTCATTGATCCGCAGCGGCAGACGGTACACGACAAAATTGCCGGTACGCTGGTGGTGAAGGACTGAAGCAAGCACAGGACGCCCAAAACGCACACCCAACGGGACGCCTGAAAAGCGCCGCCGCGTCAGGCAGGCGCGCGGGGTGTGGTGCTTCGAGGAAGGTACACGGCGATTTCGGCTTGCGGTTGCGTGGCAATCGCACGGGGCGCGGCGTGTGGTGCTTTGATGAAGGAAGGTACACGGTCTATTGACGGCGGCGGGAAAAGTGCTACACTAATCGCTATCAAGTGCATACTCCAACGACGTTGAGTGGGAGGAGTACGCAGCGCTGAAGGTGTCAGAGAATGCAGGCCACCGGCTGAGAGCCTGCTCACCCCACACTGCGGAAGGTCGCCCAGGAGTCGCCCCGCCGAACGGCAAGTAGATGGGGCCGGGTCTGCCCGTTACAGCGTGAAGAGTGCCCCAGGCGCGGGTATGCGTTTGGGGAATCAAGGTGGTACCGCGAAATTCACCCTTTCGTCCTTGTGTGGCGAAAGGGTTTTTTGTTGTGTGAACATGGGAAAAGGGAATGGTCATCAGCAACGATACGACCGATTTTTACGACGCAATCGCCAGGTATTACCCACTGTTTTACCGTGACTGGAAAACCCAGGTGGACCGCGAAGGGCTGGGACTGCGGGCAATCTTCAGGAACCGGGGCATTCAACGGGTGCTGGACGCATCCTGCGGCATTGGGACGCAGGCCGTGGCGCTGGCAAAACTGGGTTTCGACGTGGTGGCGGCTGATCCCAGCGCGGGGATGCTTGCCAAGGCCGAAGCGACTGCAAGCGAATATAACGTGCGGGAAAAGATCACGTTTGTGCGCACAGACTTTCTGAACCTTCCCGATCACATTCGCGGGCCGTTTGATGCGGTCATCAGTAAGGGCAACGCGCTGCCGCATCTGCTGCTGGATGACGAGATCGAACACGCGCTGCTGATTTTTTCGGAACTGCTGAGGCCGGGGGGCACGCTGGTGATCGGCATGCGGGATTTTGCGCCGTTTATGGAAGACCGCCCGCGTTTTATTCCGGGCTTCGTCCACGAGACCGAAGATGACCAGGGGCAGGAGGGTGAGTTTATCACGTTTGACCTGTGGGAGTGGTTCGACGGCCCGCCCGTCATCGCCACGCGCAAGCTGTATATCGTCCAGGGGAACGATGTCACGGGTTACGAGACGATCAAGCGCCAGGTCACGTTCAGGCCGCTTTCCACGGACGAGGTAAAAGTCGTCCTGCTCGAAGTGGGTTTCGAAGACATCATCGACCAACCAGACCGCACAGAACGCGTGCTGGTGGCGCGCAAGCCGTTGGGCGCGAAGTAAGGTGTTCAGGCTGAGACATAACCTCAGAGGAGAAGTGTAATGACACGACAAATGCCAAAGAACTTTGATTTTAAGGAGGCCGAGCAGCGGCTTTATGCGTGGTGGGAAACCAATGGCTGGTTTAAGCCAGAGGCTGCCCCCGCGGATGCAGAGCCGTTCGTCATCAGTATGCCGCCGCCCAATGTGACGGGCGCGCTGCACATCGGCCACGCGCTGTTTACCACGCTCGAAGACCTGATGATTCGCTATGAGCGCATGCGCGGCAAGGCGGCCTTGTGGGTGCCGGGGACCGATCATGCCGGGATTGCCACGCAGCTTCAGGTTGAGAAGATGCTGGAAGAAGAAGGCACGAGCCGGGAGCAGGTGGGGCGTGAGGTCTTTCTGGCGCGCACCTGGGACTGGAAAGAGAAGTATGGCGGGACGATCACCCGCCAGCTTCGCCGCCTGGGTGCAAGCTGCGACTGGGAACGCGAGCGCTTTACACTCGACGAAGGGCTGAGTCGGGCT
>CAZQIJ010000500.1:0-3553 GCA_964592955.1 uncultured Anaerolineaceae bacterium | reverse complement strand
TGTCCATCAGTACAGGGTTGCCCGGATATTTCTCCCATGCGCCGTCGATCTCATCGGTGAGCGACCGCGCGAAGCCCAGGCCGAATTGTGTGTCCATGCCGCGTTCCAGCACATCCGGGCCGCGCACCCCTTCGTATGCCATGTAATAGCGATTGCCTGCACGCACGACCTCAGCGCTGCTTACATAGCGGAAATCAAAGTAGGCGTTGGCGTCTGCACCCAGGGCATCGGGCGGGCCGTAGGTTTCGGAACCTGCAAAAAGCGGATCTGTGGTGCACTGCTGAAGCTGAGACAGTGCGCCGTGACGGCTTCCCTTATAGCAGCGCATGTGACCCGGAGCAGAGCCAGCCGCCACAAACACATAGAGCATGTCCCCGTCCACATAAAGACCGGGCGGCGCACCCACAAGGCAGTCGTGAACTTCGCCGCGAATGTTGGGGTGTGGGCCGATGCGTTCGACGGCGCTGCATGGCACATAGGTGCTTGGCCAGGTCCCGGAGGGCACGGTGAGAAAGTCCCAGTCTGTCCAGTTGATGCCATCCTGCGAGCGGCGCAGAATGGTCTGCGCGTGCCATTCGTAGGCCATGTAGAGCGCATCTCCTGCGTCAAACACACGCGGGTACTGCTGCGCGGCGCGCGCCACCCCCTGATCATCCACGCCAACATGATCGCGCTGGTCGCTGCATGGGCATGCGCTGCATGAAATCGCACATACCGCCACAGGAAGGGTGAAGGAAAGCCCGCCATCGGTGCTTTCCCAACGTGTGAGGCATCCCGGAAATGCGACCGGTTCGCCGCACTGGTCAAGGATCCCGGCAGAGTCGTGGCTGGCGTGGAGGTATGACCAGAAGACGCCGTCGCCCTGGTACACAGTATCGCTTTAACCCACGGGCAGCCCAACGTTTTCGGCATCTACCACCCATTCAGCCTTTCCCTCCCACCAGTCTTCAAGGGTCGGTGGCGGCACCTGCTGCAAGCGCGCAGCAACCGTCACCAACGCCAGCACAGGCATCACCACAAGCAAGAACCGTTGAACAATTGCCATGAATGACGAAATCCGGTACATTAGTCTCATTTGCCGTGGCTTCCTTAAGCTCATTTACGGTTGATGTGCTATACTTAAGTCGTCAGAGCGTATTTTAACATTCCGACCTTTACGGAACGGGCGCGCATGAGTGAAATAAGTCTGAAAGCTTATCTTGAGGAACTGAACGACCTGCTCTCCCAGGAGCATTTCGATGAGGTCGTCCAGCACGCTCGCCACATTTTAAAGACGTACCCGAAAAACGTCCACGCCCATCGTTACATGGGGCTGGCGCTGGCGCGAAGCGGCAAGCACGACGACGCAGAACGCGAACTGCGTATCGTGCTGGGGTTTGCTGCTGGCGACGCTGAAACGCACCAGGCGCTAAGCCAGGTCTATGCAGCGCGCAGTCGTCTGAATGAGGCCATCTGGCATCTGGAGCGTGCGTTCGAACAGTCACCGAATGACGGCGCGCTGCTGGAACGTCTGCGCGATCTGTATCGCCAGCAGACGGGGTCAGATCCGGGGAGGATCCAGCTTACGGCGCGCGCTGTGGCCATGCAGCAGATGCGCAATGGGCTGACCAGCCGCGCGCTGGAAACCCTGCAAAAGGCGCTCGCGCAGCAGGCCGACCGCACAGACCTGCGCGAACTGCTTGCAGGGGCGTATTGGGAGGGCGGCTACAGAATCGAAGCCGGTGAAACAGCACTGGCCATCCTGCGGACGCTGCCAGACAACCTGGCCGCAAATACGATCCTCACGCAGTTGTGGCTTGCTGAACGGCGTCCATCAGATGCACAGCGCTACCTGACCCGTGTCGAATCGGTTGATCCCTATTTTGCCTTTTCCCTTGCGCAGGCAGCGCCACCGCCAGACGAAGCATTTGTGCTGCAATATCTGGACTATCAGCGCGAAGCCAGCCGCCAGCTTAGCACAGACAGTCCTGAATGGCTTCAGCAGCTTGGCGCAATTAAGACCATGGATCCCACTGGTGACGACTGGCTGGACTCGATGATTGATGAGGGCGAAAACGTCGCCGCTGTGGCTGCCCGCGCGCCGGTTAAGGTCGAAGACGATGAAGATCTGGATGGGTGGCTGGCCGCGCTGAATCAGGCAGATGCAGGCGGGGCCGTTGATGATGACGACGACGCTGAAGACGGCACGTTGATTGAGGCCGATGAAGACTGGTTAGCGAGTTTCATTGATGATGGTGAAGACATCCCGCACACCGGTCTGACCGGTATGCTGGCGAATACCTCTGCAACGCGTGTTCCGACAGGGCTAACGGGACTGCTGAGCAGTACAGAACCCAACGAGGACGCCCCGGATTTCGCTGACCTGCTGGACGAACAACAGGAAGACGAGGTCGATTCGCTGGCCTGGATGCAGGCGAGTGAGATGCAGCAGGCAACCCGGAAACAGACTTCCCGCCTGGAACTGCCAGGCGATACCGGCGCTGAAGATCCGCTGGCCTGGATGCGCGATACCGATATTGAGATTGTCGAAGGTGCAGAGGGACGCCGCCGTTTCGAAGACCCCTTCGGCGTTGAAGATGAAGGCCCTGTTTCTGACCCCCTGGCTGCCAACCCGCTCGCGTGGCTTGAGGGGACAGGGGTTGAATTCATCGAAGATGAAGGCGGGAAACCCGGCATTCCTGACTGGAGCCAGGAAGACGAAGAAGCGCCAGAACAGGACGAAGTCGATCCGATGGCCTGGATGAAAGATGTCGGCATCGAATTCGTGGAAGAGCAGCCGCGACCAACAGCGGCACCTGCGTCACAGAAGGCCAGCCAGTTAGCAGACGAAGCCGCCCTGGACGAACTTTTCCAGATGGAGTCTCTCATACGGTCAGAAGGGGATCAAATGAAAGACAGCGATAACAGAATACCGGATTGGTTAAGCTCTGCCTCCGATGACGACGGTGACGATTCCGAGAATCTGGAATGGGTGTATGACGAAACCAGCGCGGCGAGCGATGCTGATGACAGCGATCTTGATCCGCTGGACTGGATGACCGACCCCCAGGCCGAGGAAGCAGAGTCCCCCGCTGCCGAACCGTCGCTGCCAGATTGGTTAGCGGCGGCGCGACCGATTCCAGACGACAATGAAGCCACAGCGCCGGTTTCTGAGATTGAGTCCGCGCTGTTTGGCGAGTTTGACGATGCGTTCGGTGAGGATGAGTCTGAAATTCCGGATTGGCTGCCTGCACAGACTGAGAAGCCAGCCCAGGCACCGGTCAGGGCGGAATCCCGGGTGATCCCGGACTGGCTTGCTGGAGCCAGCGTTGGGGATGACGAAGAAGACGATGCACAGCCCGAATGGTTAATGGACGACACAGAATCCGTGCCCGACGCCACACCGTCCTGGCTGATGGGCGGCGACGCAGCGGACGCCGAGGAAGAAGAAGCCGTCCCAAGCTGGTTGTCGGCCATGGATGACGACGAAGAAGACGAGGACTTTGAGGAAGCGGCGCAGCCCGACGCCACACCGTCCTGGCTGATGGGCGGCGACGCAGCGGACGCCGAGGAA
>CAZQIJ010000499.1:0-3557 GCA_964592955.1 uncultured Anaerolineaceae bacterium | reverse complement strand
GCAGCCTGGCAAGGGGCGAAGTCCCTTGCTGGGGGTAAGTAGCCTGAGCAGTTACAAAGGGCGAACCTTCGCGGTTCGCCCTCATGAATGCTGCTGCAAATGACCTATACTGATCTGGCGGGGGCTACAGCGCGTCTTCGCCCAGTTCGGTGGCCGGCGGGATATCGCTTTCGTCGCTGGCCGGCGGGATATCGCTTTCGTCGCTGGCCGGTGGGATGTCGCTTTCGTCGGTGGCCGGTGGGATGTCGCTTTCGTCGCTGGCGGGCGGCGCGTCGTCCATCTCGGCCTGGCTGGCTGCTTCAGGGCGTGTACCGTTGGCGGTCACGGGTGATCCTTCGCCTTCCGGCATGTCGTCTGTGCCCCAGCGCTGGGTGAAGCCCACGCGGCGCTTTTCCGGTTCCAGGTGGCTGATGCGCAGGGTAAGCCGGTCGCCCTTCTTCACATAGCTGTACGGTTCTTTCAGAGAGCCGTCGCCCATTTCGCTGAGGTGCAGCAGCCCTTCCAGGCCGTTATCCAGCGCCACAAACGCGCCAAAGTCCACCACGTTGGTGACGGTGCCCTCCACAAGCTGGCCTTCGTGGTAGCGATCCGCCGCGTCTTCCCAGGGATCCGGCAGCAGGCGCTTGCGGCTGAGCGCGATACGGTTGGAGTCTCGGTCCAGGGTAAGCACATAGACATCGATTTCGTCGCCCACGCGCAGCACATCACGCGGGTGATCCACGCGGTGCCATGCCAGTTCGCTGACGTGGATCAGGCCATCTGCCCCACCGAGGTTGACGAACGCGCCGAAATCGCGCAGCCCCGTCACCGTACCTCGCACCACGTCGCCTTCCTTCAGTTCAGAAAGCAGCCTTGCCTTCTGCTGTGCGCGCCATTCTTTCTGCGCCTCTCGTTCGCTGAAGATCAGGCGGCGGCGGTCTTGCTCCACCTCGATGACCTTCACGATCAGTTCCTTGCCGATCAGGTCGGCAGCAGGATCGCGGCGATCGCTGGACAGGTTTACGGATGTCAGATGTGAACTGGGGATGAAGCCTTCGAGGCGACGCCAGCGCACGAGGATGCCGCCGCGATTGCTGCCGGTGACGCGCACGGTATCGACCTCTTCGGTTTCCAGCAGTTTGCGGGCGCGTTCCCAGTCATAGCGCTGCAGGCCCATGTTGATCGAAACCACGAGGTTATCGTCAGCATCACGCGGGTTGAGCACGTAGACGGGCACTTCGTTGCCCACCTGGAGGCTGGCGCGAAACTGGTCGTCGAGCCGTTCCAGGTCTTCGGACTTTACAATGCCATCTTGTTTGGCATTGAGATCGACGATGACTTCGCGCTCTTTGATCTCCAGAATGATCGCATTACGAATTTCTCCTCGGCGCAAGGTTGCGGGAGAGTAATTTGAATCCGCTTCCAATAATCGCTCGAACTCCGATAATTCTGATGTGTCTCCCATATTCTTTTCTTCATTCTCAGGTGTTGAATTACTCATAAACGCGATAAGCACAACAAGACACTCTCTTTACGGGACAGTGTCAAATGCGCATCTCTCCTTTCGTGTGTGATGTCGCAAGCTGCGCCAATAAACGGATCCGGTCTACGCCACCACGATTTGCCCTTCAACCTGTGCAAGCCAGTCGATTTCTGCCTTGCACAGCGACAGTGCATAGTCCATTACCCATGCCTGGCGCGGATTGCTGATGCCTTTCATCTCGTCCCGTAGTGCAGTGAGCATCGTTTCCGCCTCGCCGCGTCGGGTGGCTAACATCTCCCGCAGAGTCTGCGCCGGTAAATCTTTGGCCAGGTACAGTTTGAGCAGGAACTCGCGCCGTATCTGGTCTGCTGCGGCGGGCTGTGTAAGCCAGAGTTCTAATTCGTGCCGCCCCGCCTTCGTCAGGCGGTAAACCTTTTTTGAAGGTCGGCTAACCTGTGGCACTTCCTGAACTTCAACAGCACCCTCTTCCAACAACTTGTGCAGCGTTGGGTAAAGCGTTCCATAGCTGGCGTTGGTTACCGCGCTCAGTGCCGCCTTGACCCTCTTCTTGATGTCATAGCCTGTCATGGGCTGCTCAGCCAGCAGGCCGAGGATCAGATATCGGTGTGACATAGTTTCACTGGGAGAGACTCCACCATCGTTGGGGATGAGTATATCTCTCCGAGATAAATCGTCACAAGATAGAGGTTGGTTTGGCTGGTATGAGTTTACAAACCAGGCCCCACCGCGCCTCACCGGTTTCTGATCGCACTTTTATTCAGACCTCAGTATACCAGAACACTATTGAAAACGCGTAAACGTTCTAGCAACTTTAATTTATCTCGGGGGTCAGCAGCCCAATATTCTTTGTACCGCGGTCCACTTCCCAGGGATAGACGATGTAGGCATCGGTGGTGGCGGCATAAAAATCTGGGCGGGCTTTGCTGAACAGGGAGCGGTATGGGTTGAAGTGCAGCACACAGGTAAAGGGGGTGGCCCCGGCAGAATCCGCACGGCCACGCACAGCGGTGCTGGTGCGGCCACTGCCCCACACATCATCCACGATGATGGTGCGGCGGCCTTCCAGCAAGCTGGCAGATGGAAACTGCAGGAAGGCTGGCCAGGCCATAAGCCCGGCGCGCTCGGTAGACGGAAAATCGACGGCGGCGATGAGCAGATGCTTGATGTTCAGGGCTTCTGCCAGCAGACCACCGGGAATGATGCCGCCACGCGTGATGAGCACGATCGCGTCGAACGGCCCCACTGCACGCAACTGCGGCAGCAGAACGTCGATCAGGCGATCAACATCAGTCCACGTCAGAATTTCGGTGCGTACGGGCCCTCTTGGACTTTCCACGATTTTTCTCCCAGGCAATAAGGTCGCAGATGCAGAATCAGACGAGGTGTTCATCAGCAGTTCCACCCATGTCGACTGACAGTAGTTTACACGCAATCCGGCCAGCGGAAAGGTTGAGATTCTGTTACTCTAGGCGCGGCGGATTTCTGCCGCTACAATCGCAGCATTTTTTGGGCTGTCGCAGCGAGACGCGGCTAAATGTGAAAGATGACACATGACAAAACTGAAACATTGGGTGTTCCTCTTTGTGCTGGTGGGCAGCGTGCTGGTGATTGACCAGGCGAGCAAGCATGTGATCATGGCGCATCTGGCGATGGGCGAGACTGCGCAGCCGATACCGGCCATCAGCGCGGTGTTTCAATTCACACGCAGTTACAACACCGGCGCGGCCTTCGGGTTCCTGTCGCAGTCTGGCGGGATTTTTCTGGTGATTGCGCTGGTGGTGGTGGTGGCGATGTTTTACTACTATCCGCGCGTGGAGGGTGATGCCTGGGTGCAGCGCGCCGCGATGGGCCTGGTATGCGGCGGGGCGCTGGGGAACGCGCTGGACCGGCTTCAGCACGGGCACGTGGTGGATTTCATCCACTATCAGATTCCGGGGGTGATTTCCAACGTATCGAACCTGGCAGATCACGCGATTGTGCTGGGGGTGCTGCTGCTGATGTTTGACCTGTGGCGTATGGAACGGCAGCCGGCGGCAGCGGAAGACCAGGCAGAGGAACAGCGCGGGGCGTAGCG
>CAZQIJ010000498.1:0-3575 GCA_964592955.1 uncultured Anaerolineaceae bacterium | reverse complement strand
AGCACCCGCACATCATCCCCATTTATGACTTCTGGCGCGAGCCAGACGGCGCGTACCTCGTCATGCGGCTGCTGCGCGGCGGCAGCCTTAAAGAGTCGCTGGACGCCAAAGGCGCGTGGGCGCTGGCAGATGCGGCGCGCCTGGTGGTGCAGATCGCGGGGGCGCTGGCGACGGCGCACCAGGCCGGGGTGGTTCACCAGGACCTGAAACCTGAGAATATTCTGCTGGACGAACCCGGTAACGCCTACCTGGGCGATTTCGGCATCGCGCGCGAAATCGTTAACCCGGCGGATGTGGTGGAGCGTTACGGGTCGCCGGGGTTCGCGTCGCCAGAGCAGGTTCTGGGGCGGGAGATTACGCGGCGGGTGGATGTGTACAGTTTCGGGATGGTGATTTATGCGGTGCTGACCGGCGAAGCGCCGTTTGAAGACAAAAGCCCCACGCACACGCTGCGCCGTTCGATGCACGAGATGCTGCCGCCGCTGCACCATCTGCGCCCGGACCTGCCGCACAGCCTGGATGCCATCATCCAGCGGGCCACCGCCAAAGATCCGCGCATGCGTTATGCAGACGCGCTGCTGCTGGCGCAGGACTTTCAGCAGGTTGCGACGCCGGATATGATCCCGCAGGCGGGCAGCGCGGCCCGTGCCCCACGCGCCAGTACCTGGGAAGCGACCCGCCCGCTGGACGCCCCTGCCGAGGTGGGGACGCTGGACATAGGGGAGGCGGTGGACGCCCACGCGCCAGACATGCCCGTCACCTCAATACTGAACCTGCCAGACGCGGGTGCGGCGCTGCGCGAAAGCGTGACCGCCGACCTGCACATAAAACCGGCGCTGCGCAATCCGTTTAAGGGGCTGCGCGCCTTCGCCGAAGCAGACGCCTTCGACTTTCACGGGCGGATGGCGCTCATCGTGCGGCTGGTAGAGGCGTTCACGTCTGGCAGGCGGTTTCTGGCGGTGGTGGGACCCAGCGGCAGCGGAAAATCCAGCGTGGTGAATGCCGGCCTGATCCCGGCCCTGCGCGCGGGTGCCATCCCCGGATCAGAGCGCTGGTTTGTGGTGCGGATGGTGCCGGGCAGCGCCGCGCTGCAGGAACTGGAACAGGCGCTGCTGCGTGCCGCCTTTGACGCCGCGCCGATCCTGGACGATCTGCGCGCGGGGCGGCTGCGCGACGTGCTGGCACGCATTCTGCTGCCTGGCAGCCATCTGCTGCTGGTGATCGACCAGTTTGAAGAGCTGTTTACGCTGACGCCAGACGAAGCGACGCGCGCCTGCTTCCTGGACAATCTCGTAAGCGCGCTTGAACCTGACGATTCGCCGCTGCGGTTGGTGGTCACGCTGCGGGCCGATTATTATGACCGCCCGCTGCTGCATCCGGGGTTCAGCACGTGGATGCAAACCCATACCGTTGTTGTTGTGCCGATGACCCCGGAAGAACTGGAACAGGCTATCGTGCGCCCGGCGGAAGGGGCGAACCTGAGGGCCGCGCCGGAATTTGTGGCGGCGGTGGTGGCAGATCTGCGCGAACAGCCCGGCGCGCTGCCGCTGCTGCAGTTCGCGCTGACGGAGGCCTTCGAGCGGCGGGCCGACAATGCCCTCACGTTGGGCGCGTACCGCGAGATCGGCGGCATTTCCGGGGCGCTGGCGCGCCGCGCAGAGATGCTGTATGCCAGCCTCAACGCGCAGCAGCAGCAGGCGGCGCGGCAGGTGTTTTTGCGGCTGGTGGCGCTGGCAGAAGGCATGAGCGATACACGGCGGCGCGCCTTCGCTGCCGACCTCCAGGCGCTGGGGGGTGCGGATGTGCTGGAACTGTTTGGCGGCAGCCGCCTGCTGACGTTTGACCGCGACCCGGCCACGCGCGCGCCGACGGTAGAAATCGCACACGAAGCGCTGATCCGGCAGTGGTCGCGGCTGCACACCTGGCTGGAAGACAGCCGCGCCGCGCTGTATGTGCAGCAGCAGCTTTCTGCCGCCGCGCTGCAATGGGAACGCGCCCGGCGCGACGCGAGTTACCTGGCCACCGGGGCGCGGCTGGCGCATTTTGAGGCGCTGGGCCAGGATCTGGCGCTGACGAGCGGCGAACGTGCCTACCTGGACGCCAGCATCCGGCAGCGGCTGCGCGCCCGTGCCCGGCTGCGGTTGGCTGTGGCCGCGCTCATCCTGCTGACGCTGGCCGCGGTGCTGGCGGCGGGGGTGGCGGTGGAGGGGCAGCGGCGCGCCGAACAACAGGCGCAGATTTCGCGCTCGCGCGAGCTGGCGATGCAGGCCGTCACCGGGCGGCAGCGGCTGGATGCCAGCATCCGGCTGAGCCTGAACGCGCTGGACACAGCAGACACGGTCGAAGCGCGCGGCAGCCTGCTGTCGCTGATGGCAGAGAATCCGCGCCTCAGCGCCATCATGCCCGTGAATGGGGCGCTGTATGCGGTGGCCGCAGATGGCGCGGGCGTTTTGCTGGCGGGGGAAGGCGGGTTGTACCTGCCGGACGGTATGACGCTGCCCGGCAGCGCTGGGCTGCCCGCGCTGCGTTCGGTGGCGGTTTCCGGGCAGGGTGCTGGCCAGCGGGTGGCCGCCGCCCAAAGCGAAGGCGATGTGCTGGTGTGGCGGGGGGGCGCTGCACCCGTCACGCTGAAGACGCCGCCGGCCTGGCAGGTGGCACTCAGCCCAGACGGCGCGCTGCTGGCGGCGGCTGGCGATGGCTGGATCCGCATGTGGGCGCTGGATGCCGGGGACATTGCAGAGGCAGGGACGGCCACGCTGCCGGGTGACGTGTTTGGGCTGGCGTTCTCGCCAGACGGCACACGGCTGGCGGCTGGCGGCGCAGATAACGTGATCCTGGTCTATGCCGCAGACGACATTGGCGGCGCAGACCCGCTGCGGCTGGAAGGCCATACCAACTGGATCCTGGCGCTGGCTTTTCGACCAGATGGCGCGGTGCTGGCGTCCAGCGGGCCAGAAGGCAGCGTTTACCTGTGGGCGCTGGACACCGGGGCGCTGCTGGGGAGCTTCCGCACCAATCACCGGGACTGGGTGCGGGCGCTGGCGTTTTCGCCCAACGGCGGCCTGCTGGCCAGCGCCAGCCTGGATAACACGGTGCGCGTGTGGGATCTGGCCACCGTGCAGATGGTGGGCGAACCGCTGGACGGCCATGTGGGCGCGGTGCGCGCGGTGACGTTTGTCGATGACCGTCACCTGGTGTC
The DNA here is from genome assembly GCA_964592955.1 of uncultured Anaerolineaceae bacterium. Classification (GTDB taxonomy): domain Bacteria; phylum Chloroflexota; class Anaerolineae; order Aggregatilineales; family Phototrophicaceae; genus CAZQIJ01. Next base: position 376 of record CAZQIJ010000498.1, on the reverse strand, counting down.
GGCGGGGGAAGATGGCGCGGCGCTGTCGTGGTCGCTGGACGGCACACTGCCGCTGATCGTGCGGCGCTGGCAGCAGGACTCCACCGTGTGGAGCGCGGCCTATATGAACGCTGCGGAGCTGGCAACCGCCGGGGAATTTGGGGTGATGGTCAGCACGGCGGGGACGCTGCGCAGCCTCATCAACCGCCCAACGCTGCGGCTGGCGGCTGCGGGCGGTACGCTGGCGGCTGCGGGCGGTAACGGCGCGCTGAGCCTGATTCCCGCGGGCGACCCGAACAGCGGCGCGGCGCTGAACGGTCACAGCGGCGCGATTGTGGCGCTGGCGGCCAGCGGCGCGACCCTGGCCTCTGCCGACGAAACCGGCGCGGTGCTGGTC
>CAZQIJ010000497.1:0-3588 GCA_964592955.1 uncultured Anaerolineaceae bacterium | reverse complement strand
ACGTGAGAAGCAGCGGGCTTGTGGCAGGGTATGGGCCAGGGGAACGCATGGATCAAACCGTTTGACTCCACCGGTAACGATGCAGGTAGGTTCTGCTGCGCTTTTTCATGCCCCTCATCCGGCGGATTTTGGGGCGGACGAGGCGGGCCGCGCCCCTACGATTGTGCGTATGCGTTCTGGTTTGTCCATTAGCCCTCGAACACGGCCAGCGTCTCGTCACGCAGGAAGCGCAGACGGTCGATCATGGCGTCCTGGCCCTGCTGCATGAGGACATCTTCCACGGCGTCCATGACTTCCAGCAGTTCGTCGCCATAGTCGCGGGCTTCGGCCTGGATCAACTGGCGGGCTTCGTCGTCGGTCGCCGTCGCCAGCAGCCGGTTGACGAAGACGAGCTCAGGCTGCATCTGCTCCTGGAGCATCTCCATGACGGTAGTATAGACGGCCTGCAGACGGTTGAGCATCTGGGAATCGTGGCGGCGTTCGGCTTCCTGAAGGTTGGCCGTTAGCACTGCCATGAAGGTGTCGTCGATGAGGTGGGCGTTTTCGCGCAGCATGTCGTCAAGCTGGTCTGGCGGCGCGTTGATGAGCGCCTGAAGGACGGCCACCGACCCCTGTACGCGGGCGCGGGCCTGTTCATCCACCATGCGGCCCAGTTCGGTCAGGCGGTCGCGCAGGGCTTCGAGCGCGTCGCGTTCGCTGGCCGGCGCGCTGCCGATTTCGCTGGTGAGGGCCTGGAAGAATTCATAGTCGAAAGCCGGGCGCGCCAGGCCGACGAGCGCCTGAAGCGCGTTTTCGTCGTCCATATGGGCACGGGCCAGCCGGATGAAATCCGCGCGGGTGGCATCTTCGCCCAGCGCTTGCAGGTCTGCGGCCACGCGCTGCACCACTTCTTGCTGGCGCATCTGGTTGGCGAGCAGTTCGCGGCCATAGGTGGAGTTTTCTGCCACCAACTGCTGCACGGCCAGCACGCGTTCTACCATGTCTGGACGGTTGGCCTGGGCCATGCGCTGGCCCAAGAGGGTAATCGTTTGGAAGAACTGCATATCGACGAGGTCGTCTTTGTCTGCAACCATGCGGGCAATGGCTTCATCTGGCGCGTCCAGCAGTTCCTGGACGAGGTTAACGCGCTGGCGCTGCTTTTCCATCATCTCTGGGGTGACGCCGTCTTTTTCCAGGACCAGCTCAACCAGCCCCTGCATGGTGAGGGTGCGCTTGGGGCTGAACATGTAGCCTTTGAAGTTTTCCTTGGGCAGGGCTTTCATCAGTTCGCCGATGGCGCGTTCCTGCTCGTCCTTCTTCATGTTGAGTTCCAGCGGGACGTAGGCCACCAGCAGTTCTTTGGATGGGTCATGGTACAGCAGGGGCACCATGACGGCGTTGGTTGCGCCACAGTTGGCGCAGGCGGTGGTATTCAGGCGACCAGTGAGCAACTGTGCCTTGCCTTCGGGGTCCTGGCTGACGTCGATATATGTGCGCACTGTCGCCCGCACCGCCTGGCCGCAGTTGGTGCAGCGAATAGTCGTTTGTGACTGCATAGCGTGTTCTCTCCGAACCTTTCGTGAACAGAAATAAGCATTGGGATGCGGCACTTAGCGCGGCAGGGTGAAGGTGAAGGTGGAGCCTTCGCCCAGCGCGCTGGTGACGCCGATGTGCCCGCCATGCGCTTCGATGATGGCTTTGGCCAGGTACAACCCCAGGCCGGTGCCCTGCGTGCGGCGGCTCAGCTTGCCGTCCACGCGGTAGAAACGCTCAAAGACCCGCTCGCGGTCACGGTCTGAGATGCCTTCGCCTTCGTCGCTGACGGCAACGGTCACGGCGGAGTCGTTATAGCTGCCGGTCACCGTAATGGTGCCATCTGCCGAGTATTTGATGGCGTTGCTGATGAGGTTATCGAGCACCTGTCGCAGGCGGACGAAATCCCCCTGGATGACAGGAAACCCCGGCGGAAAGCTGAGCCTGATGGTGTGGGTGCTGGTTTGGTTCTGATAGCGCTCCACCACCTGGGCCGCGAGCTGGTTGAGCCAGACATCATCGCGTTCGATCTGAATTTCGCGCTGAACCTGGAGCTTGCTGGCGGTCAGCAGGTTCTGAATCAGGTCGGCCAGGCGGTCGGCCTCGTCTTCGATGACAGAAGCCGCGTTGAGGATAAATTCCTGCTGCCACTCCACATCCTCGCGGCGGAGTGTGGCGGCGTAGCCCTTGATGATGGCGACGGGGGTCTTCAGCTCGTGCGAGATGCCAGAGATGAAGACGTTCTGCATTTCCTGCGCCTGGCGGAAGTTGGTGATATCGCGCACATTGGCGATGATATTGGCGATGAGGCCATCGGTATTGAGCATGGGGGCATAGGTGATGCCGATGCTGATCTTGAGGCCGCCCGATGTCACGATATCGCCTTCAACGTAGAGGGTGTTGCTGGCGGGGTTGTCGCTGCTGAACGGCCAGCCGGTGGCCAGCGCCGCGCGCAGATCCTGCCCGTCGATTTTGTGCCAGTGGATGATCTCGTCATACGGCGCGCCGACGGCGTGTTCGGCAGTGTGGCCGGTGAGGCGCTGGAGGGCGGTATTGAAGCGGGTGATGAGCAGCTCGCGGTCGAGGATCATGATGCCGTCGCCGCTGTGGTCCAGGATCGCGGCGAGGCGTTTGCGCTCGTGGTCGATGCGTTCGTAGAGCTGCGCGTTGTGTACGGCAATGGCGGCCTGGTCTGCAAAGCTTTGCAGGATCTGAAGGTCATTGGCGGTGACGGGGCTGCGGTAGGAGCGGAAGACGATGAGCAGCCCGGCGGCCTGGCCTGCGAAGACCAGCGGCAGCGCGATGGACTGCTTGAGGGTTTGATCCACGACATCGGCCATCTGGCGCAGTTTTTCGTTGAGGATTTCGGCGTCCTGATCCTTACCGAGGCTGTGGACGAGGTCATGCAGCAGCAGGTTGAGCTGTGGCACCTGGCCGCTTTGGATGCCGCTGACGGCGCGCACGTAAAAAAACCCGTCCGAAGCCCGCAGCGCTACCAGCCCCACCTGGCCGGCCATCATGGCGACAGACGCGTTCAGCACGCGGCGCAGCACCTCCGTAAGGTCGAGACGGGCGGTAATGGCGCGTGAGATCTCCAGCAGAAAATCCCGCTGGCGGACTCTGTAATCGGGCAGCATTAACATGCTGTGCATTGTATCACATCCTGGCCGCGCGGGATTGTTTTCTATCGTGTTTCTTACGGCGGAAACGGTGCCTGCTGGCCGCGCCGATGGCTGAACGCAGTGTCTGTGCGCGCTGGGCGGGCGGACGTGAGACGCTGCACGTCCCTGACGGTATGACAGAATGGGTCTGGCGGATGGATTACCCTACAAACGCCAGTTCGTGGGGACGCACCCCTAACGCCTGTTCGAGCAGGGCCACGCGATGCGCGTAGGTGTGGTGTGCCAGAATGCGGTCGCGCGCCGCCTGGCCGATGCGCCGCGCGGCGTCTGGGGTAAGGCTGCGCACAAACCCGATGACATCCTCGGTATCATAGGCCACCAGGATCTCGCTGCCCGGTTCGAGGATGTCTTCGATGCCCCGGAAGGGCATGGAGATCACGCAGCCACCCACGCC
>CAZQIJ010000496.1:0-3605 GCA_964592955.1 uncultured Anaerolineaceae bacterium | reverse complement strand
CGAACAGGAAACGAACTACCCCGCGCTGCGGCGTCGTGTCGCACAGCGCGGTTGGGTGACCGAGTTCGCCCGGCCCCTGGACCCTTATCCGGCAGACGTGCAGGGGTATCTCAACGACTACATGGAGTCGCTCGTTGGCCAGTATCCGTATCTGACGCGGCTCTATGGTTCTGTCACCACAGAAGATCTCACGCTTGCGCCAGCCCCGCATCTCCCCGATGTTGAGAACGTAATTGACCTGAACGGCCTGGTCGATCCGCTCATTTATCATGGATGCAGCACGCGCTCTGCCGATACACCGCCCATCAACGCTAACGCGGCACTGCCGCGCGGCAGTACCGTGCTGACGGATGAATGGCTGAGGCTCGCTGTTGCGCATCCTGAAGATTGGGTGCTGAGCACACCTGCGGCGCAGTGGCCGCGTTATGACAGGGAAATTCCGCTTTATGTTCTCGCTCCTCAGCCGGTAACTCTCGAAGACCTCGAAGCGTTTGCCGAGGGGCAAGCACAGCCCCCCATGCTGATACTGCACCAGGTTGAATCGCTGGAGCAGATATGGCAGCCCCGGCTTTGTGACCTGGTCGAACGCATCAGTTGTTACGATTTGCCTTCGATGGTGCGTCACCTGCCCAGCAGCTACGTCAGCGGCGTGGCAGCCACGCTGCGGACGACGCTTGAAGACCGTAACGCTAACCTGGAGCAGTACACCGCCATGCAGCGGTACATTCTCCGCTTACTCTATCACCAGCATCCGGATCTCGCGCACACACTCTTCCTGTACGATAAATTCGCCATCGGCTTTCCGCAGGGCTGGACGGAGCGCACAGCGCGCGACACGTTCGTCATCACAGCAGACGCGGCAGACGATGTCCGCGTGGTGATCTATCCCTGGTCTGCATTTGTCCCCGGCCAGCAAGCGATCCTGTACGATACCGACGTGTTCCGCCGCGTTTTCAGCGCGGTTCAGGCGCAGTATGGTTCCCCTGGCGACACGGAAATCGAAACGCTGATCAGCGATCCGGCGTGCCGTCCGCGCTTTGCGCCGGTCGCCTTTGCAGCCGATGGGCGGCGCGGATGGCTGCGCATGACCGTCGGGCGGATCATCGAGGTTTCCGCGCCTGCCGAATTGTATGATGATTATGCGGCTGTACTCGAAGCGATCGCCGTCAGTGCCGGGGATTACATGGGCTGCGGTTAACGCGACCGGCACACAAAAAGACCCCGGCTTTTAACCGGGGTCTCTTGTGTGTTCGTTGGCGTGCTGCCTACGCTTCGGTGAATTGGCCTTCGACAACGTCGCCTTCAGGCTGACCGTGCCGTCCGCTGCTCCCGCCGTTGGCTGCGTGTTCTTCGCCGCTAGCATACATCTGCTGCGAGAGCGCGTAGGTCGCGTTCTGCAAAGTCTGCGTCAGCGAACGGATGCTGTTCACATCGCCCCCGTCCAGCGCCTTCTGCAGATCCCGAATCTGGTTTTCGATCTGCGCGCGGTCATTGGCCGGAACGCGATCCCCAAGATTGTTCAGCGCCTTCTGCGCCTGGTAGATCAGGGAGTCTGCGTCATTGCGTGCCCTGGCAGCTTCTGCGCGCTGTTCGTCTGCCACGCGATTCTGGTCGGCTTCGCGCACCAGCCGCTCGACCTCGTTCTGAGCCAGGTTTGTGGAGGCGGTGACGGTGATCTTCTGGCTCTTGCCGGTGGCCTTGTCCTTGGCCGTCACGTTCAGGATGCCGTTAGCGTCAATATCAAACGTGACTTCGACCTGCGGCATACCGCGCGGCGCGGGGGTTATCCCTTCCAGGCGAAACATGCCCAGCGTCATATTATCCGCCGCCATCGGGCGCTCGCCCTGCAGCACGTGGATATCTACCGCCGTCTGATTATCCGCTGCGGTAGAGAAGACTTCCGGTTTGGAGACCGGGATCGTGGTGTTGCGCTAGATCAGGCGCGGCATCACACCGCCCATCGTTTCAAGACCCAGGCTCAGCGGGGTCACATCCAGCAGCAGCACATCCTTCACGTCACCCGCCAGCACACCCGCCTGAAGCGCAGCCCCCACGGCCACAACTTCGTCTGGGTTCACGCTCTTATTCGGGGTCTTGCCGAGCATGTTCTGAACCATGTCCTGAACCATCGGCATACGGGTTGACCCACCGACCAGCACCACCTCATCGATCTGATCCTTCGTCAGGCCGGCATCGTCAAGGGCCTGGCGTACTGGCGCATTGATGCGTCTCATCAGGTCGGCGCTCAGTTGTTCAAACCTGGCGCGCGTCAGCGTGACGGTCAGATGCTTGGGGCCGCCAGCGTCTGCTGTGATAAACGGCAGGTTGATGTCCGTCTGGACGGTGTTGGAGAGTTCGATCTTGGCCTTCTCTGCCGCTTCCTTCAGGCGCTGGAGCGCCTGGCGGTCGCTGCGCAGGTCAATGCCGTTTTCGCGCTTGAAGTCTTCGGCCAGCCAATCGACGATCACCTGATCCCAGTCATCACCGCCCAGGTGCGTATCGCCGCTGGTGGCGCGCACTTCCACCACGCCGTCGCCCACTTCCAGAACCGACACGTCGAACGTGCCGCCGCCCAGGTCAAAGACCAGGATGGTTTCGCTGTGCTTCTTGTCCAGCCCATAGGCCAGCGATGCCGCCGTCGGTTCATTGATGATGCGCAGCACTTCAAGACCGGCGATGCGCCCGGCGTCTTTGGTGGCCTGCCGCTGGCTGTCGTTAAAATAGGCTGGCACGGTGATCACCGCCTGTGTCACTTCCTCGCCCAGGTAAGCTTCTGCATCCTTCTTGAGCTTGGTGAGGATCATCGCGCTGATTTCCTGTTGAGTATACTGCTTACCGTTGGCAGGGGTGCGCACGCGCGCGTCGCTGTTTGGTCCGCCCACCACGTGATACGGCAGGCGCGAAATCTCGCCATTGGCTTCCTCTATACTCTTGCCCATCAGGCGCTTGATGGAGAAGATGGTGTTTTCGGGGTTCACAACGGCCTGCCGCTTGGCAGACTGGCCCACCAGCCGTTCGTTGTTCCTGGTGAATGCGACAATCGAAGGCGTGGTGCGGTTGCCTTCTGCGTTTGCGATTACGACTGGTTCACCGTTTTCCAGGACTGCGACCACTGAGTTGGTCGTACCCAGGTCAATTCCTACAATTTTACCCATGTCCCAAATCCTTTCCCGTTTGCGTTTCACGCTTGTGCGTGTCTTGTTGCCTTACTTGTTTACGGTTCATGGTTATACTGTAAACAATGTGTGTAGGAGCGGTCTAGGAGGCGTGTATACGTTCTGTAAGAAACGCAAACGACCCGGAACAGGTTCCGGGCCGCTGGGAAGTTGCGGCGGCGTTAAGCAGGATTAACGGGTACTGCTGTCATTCCCGGCTGCCTGCCGCGCAAAAACAGGCACCAGTGTCAACAGCCCCCCTACTCTCTTGCCCCCTCACGTTTGAGGATCTGCACCATCTGCAGCAGCACCTGGCGCACGCTCGTCTTCTGCGTGGCCACGCAGGGCATCACTGTATATCCGCACCCGCTTTCATCCCACGCCGAACATCGTTCATATGAGCCGCGCCCGGCAGGTCGCCCTTATTGGCAACCAGCAGATACGGCACAT
>CAZQIJ010000495.1:0-3614 GCA_964592955.1 uncultured Anaerolineaceae bacterium | reverse complement strand
GCCCGGAACCTTCCAGCGGCAGATCCATATCAAGCTGGCGATCGTCGTCGCGCCATTCCGGCTGCACTGTCGCAAATCCCCCATAGCGCCCGCCGCGCAGATCCGGTGTCTGCGCCGCTGCGACAACCGTCTGCCGGACGGCGCGCTGCACGGCGCTGAAGACTGCGTGGGAATCGCGGAACCGGACTTCGGCTTTCGTCGGATGCACGTTAACATCCACGTCTTCCGGCGGCACGCGAATCAGCAGCACCGCGACCGGGTAGCGCCCACTGGCGAGCAGGGTGTGATAGGCCTGCACAACGGCATAGGTGAGGCTGGAATCCTGCACGGCGCGGCCATTGACGAAGAACGTGATGCGCGCCCGGTCAGAGCGGTAGAGATCTGGCATGGACGTGTAACCGTAGACACTGATGCCATTCGTTTCGAGATCGACCTCAAGCATCCGTTTGAACTGGTCCAACCCCAGTGATTTGAGCACGACATCGGCCACCTGACCGCTGCCGCTGGAACGAAAGACCTCGCGCCCGTCCTGCTCCAGGATAAAGCGCACCTGTGGGTAGGCTACCGCATACTGGGTGACCAGTGTGGCGATATGGCGCTTCTCGGTGGTTTCCTTCTTCTGAAATTTAAGGCGTGCCGGCGTGTTATAGAAGAGGTTTTCAACCGTGACCACGGTTCCGTTAGGGGCACCCACACTGGCCTGCTGCGTGATGCGCCCTGCTTCCAGGCGTATCTGCGTACCGATGGCCTGGTCATAGTGCCGGGAGATAACCGTTACCCTGCTGACGGCGGCAATGCTGGCCAGCGCTTCGCCCCGAAACCCCAATGTGCTGATATGTTCCAGGTCTTCTACCACGCGCAGTTTGCTGGTGGCATGGCGGGCAAAGGCCAGCGGCACTTCTTCGGACAGGATGCCGGAGCCATCATCACTGATGCGGATGAGGCGCTGGCCGCCCTCCTGAACACTGACGTGAATCGTCGCTGCGCCTGCGTCGAGCGCGTTTTCCAGCAGTTCCTTCACCACTGATGCGGGGCGTTCCACCACCTCACCGGCGGCGATCTGCGCAACCACATGTTCCGGGAGTACATGAATAGGCATTACTGACCTCATCGATAAAAAAATACCCCGTTGAACGGGGCTTTGTGAACAGGACTGCGGGCGGCTGGGTGGCTGGGTGCGGCAGACGATCAGGACTCGTCATTCTCTTCTGGCGCATCGGGCACATGAATGGGGATGCTGATGGAAAACGTGCTGCCCTGACCTTCCGTGCTTTCGATCCAGGCATTCCCCCCGTGCCGCTGTGCCACGCTGCGCACGATAAACAAACCCAGACCGCTGCCCTTGATCTTCTTATGTTCGGTGCGCGGGATGCGCACATGACGTTCGAACAGCAGTTTCTGATTATCTGGGCTGATCCCCAACCCTGTATCGCTGACAGTAACCACAAGGCTGCTGTCGCGGCGATTCAGCCCGATGGTGATTCTGCCGCCGTTGGGGGTGTACTTGATGGCATTATCGACCAGGTTCGTTATGGCGCGTTCCAGCATGATGGAGTCGGCACTGATGATGGGGATATCATCCGCAATATCGGTGACAACGGTCAGCTCCTGCTTTTCCGCTGGCATGAGATGGTTTTCCACGATGCGCTGCACAATCGCCACCAGGTCACATTGTGTGCGCTGCATCTCGTAGAACCCGGTTTCCGGGTCATAACGCCCGGCATCCTGAATATTCTCGACGAGCGATGTCATCTGCGCGATTCCGGAGAGAATCTTCTCCACGAAATAGCGCTGCTTTTCGTTCAGGTCGCCCACCATGCCGGATTCCAGCATGCTGCCAAACCCCTGCATGGACGTCAGCGGCGAGCGCAGATCGTGCGAGACGATGCGCATAAACTCGCTCTGGTTGCGGCTGATTTTCTCGTGCCGGGCCAGCACGCGCGCGCTGGCAGCCACAATGGCGAAACCGTTGAGCAGGGCACCGAGGGCAGGCGGTTCCGCGGGAACAGAGTCGCCAAAACTCAGCCACAACAGCGCCACAACACTGCGTTGGACGCGGATCTGCGCCAGCACATGCCCGGCAGTCACAGTCGTGTCGCCGATCAGTGGGTTAATGTGAACACCTACCGGCAGCCGCCCAGCGGTTTCCTTGAGAATCTGCTCGTCAGGAAGGTCACCCGATTCAATACCGAAAACGGTTGTCATCTGCGGATCAGCAAACTGCACGAGCGCCGCGCCCTGCGCTTCGGTTATACCGACGGCAATTTCCAGCAGCGGGCGAACGCACTGCATCGGATCAGGCGTGGTTGCGATGATGTGCAGAATATCCCGCAGGACAGTCATTTCATCCTGATTGCGTTTAGCATCAACTTGCGTCATTAAAGTCTCCGCACGTGACTGTCGTGAACCCACAACAGAGCTTCCAAAGCGACTGCCGCGATTAACCCCATCAGCTTGCGCCAAGCCGCCCGTACAAGGACGATTATATTGTAGTTCGTCAGCCAAGGGCAAGCACACTGCAAAAATCTCAATGGTTAATCCTCAAATCCCGTTTCGCGCAGCGCTGCGGCGTAGGCCACATTCAGCCGCTGCATTTGTTCCGTTGCATCCGGCGCGCGGTTCACATCCGGGTGAAACAACCTTGCAAGCTGCCGGTAGGCCGCCTTAATGGTGTCGCGGTCTGCCCCGGCAGCGACCCCCAGAATGTCCCACGCACTGCGTTCCAGGGGTGGGGCTGGGCGGGCATGGCCGCGCGTATGGTGGTGCGCCTGCGCGTTCGGCTTCTTCCCCACAAAATCCGCAACAAGCCAATTGCCCCGCAGCAGGCCCTCAATCTTAATGGTTGCGCACACCAGTTGTGTGACATCCACGTCCCGGCCATAACGGGCGAAATAGGTATCGCGGTCTGCCTCGAAATAGACGGGATAAATGCGGATGTCTTTACCGAACGTTTCAAACGCGTAGATCTTGCTGCCGTAAAGCGCAATCAGTGACTGCATCCAGGGGTCGGGCGCATAGTGCTGGTTTTCCGACGGCAGGAACATGTCACCCCACAGGATAAACAAAGTATAGAGTCCCGTGTCTGCGTTATCCTGCAATGTCATGCGGATCTCGTACAGCGGGATCACCGTTTCGATAAGGTGGATACTAACCAATTCTCCACTGATCAGTTGAATGAGCAGATTATCCGCGCCATCATGCACCACATCTGCAATGCCGGACTCTTCGAGCTGGCGGACAAGGTGCGCACTGGCATTATACGTATCAAACCGCACCATCTAACAATAAGCCTCGTGTTCGCTTCCTGAATAATACTGAATCTGTTGGCAAAACGCACGCACGATCCAACACCGTTCGCTCACGCCATTGACGAACCTCCTGGCTTCTGCTATGCTAATCGGGCGGTCGTGAACATCCACCCCACGATGGAGGGATGGCCGAGTGGTTTAAGGCGTTGGTCTTGAAAACCAAAGTGGCATCCGTGCCACCGTGGGTTCGAATCCCACTTCCTCCGCCTGCAATTGAATACTGGAGAGGTGCCAGAGTGGTCGAATGGGGCCGCCTGCTAAGCGGTTATCCGGTGTTAAGCCGGATCGCAGGTTCGAATCCTGTCC
>CAZQIJ010000494.1:0-3627 GCA_964592955.1 uncultured Anaerolineaceae bacterium | reverse complement strand
AAACCGCCTAGGGCACAGCCCCCCGGCAGCCATCCGCTGCTGTTGGTGTATTAAGTGCGCGCGGCGATGCGGCGCAGCCCCTGATAATTCGGGTTACCCTGAATCACCTTCCAGCGTTCCGCGCCGCCGTCTGTGTGCCATTCAACGGCATACATCCCCTGCGGGTCTTCATATTCCAGAACCGGCGGCAGGTTAAACAGAATCTGGCGCATAACGCCGATCAGGTCTTTGCGCTTCTGGCCCATGCGCACGATAAAGTACTTGCCGGGCTGCCATTCAAACGTGACAGGCATCCCGTTCCAGGTGCCTTCCATCAGAATGGGGGTGGTGGCCTGGGTACAGGTCATATACAAACCCTGCAGGCGGTGTTTCCACAGGGTCGTATTGACGCGTTCTTCAATGTAATAGGGGCGGGGTTCGGGTGTTGTGTAAAACCACTTCCGCGCGTCAGTCGCCATAACGGATTCTCTCTCTGTGACAGATCACACGCCCCTAAGTGTAATCAAGACGCGGCACTTTTGCCAGAGGTTGGCCACGCGCGCGGTGCATTTCGCTGCTGCGGGCAATTCCACAGCGCGCCACGCTGTTGAGAAGCTCACACCGAACTCAAACCATACCACAACAGTTCTTGACGTTCGGCACGCAGGAATCCGGGTATCCTGAACCCAGGACAAAGTGTATCGCTGCTGTAACAGCGTGTTGACCTTGGAAAGGATTACAACGATGCCTGTCGCGCGCATCGCCGCCTCAGAACTCCCGTTCGACGATCTGGTGGACGGCCTGAACCGGGGTTATGCCGGTTACAACGTGCCCATTCAGTTTGACACCGAACGGCTCCTCGCGCATATCGCGCAGAACGCCATTGATCTGGCGCTTTCCCGCGTGGCGCTGCTGGAAGACACCCAGCAGATTGTGGCCGTGGGGCTGCTGGCGCGCCGCAGCCTGCGCGCCTGGATCGGCGGGATGGGGGTCGATGCCGCGCACCGGCGCAACGGCCTGGCGCGTTCGCTGCTGCTTGACCTGCTGCAGGCGGCCAGTGAACAGCGCTGCCAGACCGTTCAGCTTGAGGTGCTGGAAGACAACACCCCCGCGCACACACTGTACGATAACCTGGGCTTCGTCACCCGGCGTAAGCTGCACATCCTGGCGCGCGATGCGGATCGCACCCCCCCTGCCACCGCTGCCGTTGGCACCATCAGCAGTGTGCCCGCCGGGGATGCCCTCATGTTCTACCACGACTTTCACACCGTCCAGAACCCCTGGCAGCGCGAATTTGAATCGCTGCAAGAGTCCCCGCCAGGATTATCCGGCTGGGTGCTGCTGGCAGATGCCCAACCGCTGGCCTATGCGGTGGCGCGCGTCGGCGCGGGGCTGCTCAGCCTGGTGGATGTGGCCAGCGCGCCCGGCCAGACCGACGCGCTGACCGCGCTCCTGGCCGAAATCCACCGCCAGCACCCCGACCTGCGCGGACAGATCGTGAACGTGAGCGCAGACGATCCCGCCCTGCTCGCCCTGCAAACCGTCGGCTACAGCGTCCGCTTCAGCCAGTTAGAAATGCTGCTGGCGCTTTAGGCGGCGTCGCGGTAAAGTGTGGGCTGCACGCGGCGCATCATCCGCCGCAGCCACGCCCATACTCACCCAACTTAAGGAAGCAGACCCATGAATGCGACAATTGTCACGCTCCCCGGCGACGGCATCGGCCCGGAAGTGATGTCTGTCACGCTCGATGTGTTAACGGCCCTGGCCGCGAAATTCGGCCACCCGCAGACCTTCACCGAAGCGCTGATCGGCGGCGCAGCCATCGACCAGACCGGCGACCCCCTGCCCCCCGCCACCCTCACCGTGTGCGAGGCCGCAGACGCCGTGCTGCTGGCGGCGGTGGGTGGCCCGCAGTGGTCAGACCCGAACGCCCCCGTCCGCCCGGAACAGGGGCTGCTGAAGATCCGCGCGCACTTCGGCCTGTTCGCCAACCTGCGCCCCGTCAAAACCTACCCCGCCCTGCTGGATCACGCGCCGCTGCGCCGCGAACGCCTGGAAGGGGTCGATATGCTGATCGTGCGCGAGCTGACCGGCGGCCTGTATTTCGGCGCGCGCCAGGAAGGGGACGAGTCCGCCGACGACACGATGCTGTACACCGCCCCGGAAATCGAACGTGTGGCACAGGTCGCCTTTCGCGCCGCGCAGGGGCGGCGCAGCAAGGTGACCTCGGTGGATAAAGCCAACGTGCTCGCCTCTATGCGGCTGTGGCGCAAAACCGTGACGCGCGTCGCCCAGGGTTACAGCGATGTGGCGCTGGAACATCTGCTGGTGGACGCCTGCGCCATGCACCTGCTCACCCGCCCGGCAGATTTCGATGTGATCGTGACCGAAAACATGTTCGGCGACATCCTCAGCGACGAAGCATCGGTGCTGGCCGGATCGTTGGGGATGCTGCCTTCCGCCTCGCTCGGTTCAGGCACCTTCGGCCTGTATGAGCCGGTGCATGGGTCCGCGCCAGATATCGCCGGTCAGGGGAAGGCGAATCCCACCGGGATGCTGCTGAGCGCGGCGCTCATGCTGCGCCACAGCCTGCGCCTGGAAGAAGAAGCGGCAGCGCTGGAACGCGCGGTTGAATCGGTCATCAGCGGCGGCGCGCGCACAGCCGATATCGCCCCGCGCGGCGGCAGCTTCATCAGCACGGCAGAGTTCGCGCAGGCGGTGAAGATGGCGCTGTAAAGCGGGACGTACAGCGGCGCGTCTGCCGTATGCCACACTCAACCATTCACCGCGTTGGGGGGCCGACGCCCCGTTAGGGGGCCGTCACCAAACGAAGCGCGCAATGTACTGCTCAGGGTGTTGGCGCATCGCCCTCACCCCCTGATGTGCCGTCAGCACTGGGGCGAGGAGCGCAGTTCTACCGGCCTTTCATCCCCCTCGCCATGCCGCGCGGGGGATGAAGAAAGAGGGAAACCGAGGGGGTGAGGGCTTGCGCCGGGCGAACCGGTCCCACAGCCCCCGCGCACCCTCACGGAAGGGATCCGTCAACAGGCGTATAGATCAGGCTGACGGCATCGGCGTAAATCTTGCCCGATGTGGCGCGATTCTGAAAGTTAAACTTGATGCGCGTGGCGGGCGCATCCAGCGTGAGCGTGGGCAGCGTGAACAGCACATAACTTTCAGACGTGGTGTTGATGACCTGGCTCTGAACGTCCAGCGGCAGCGTCTCGTAGTAGGCGCGCAGCTTGACCTTAAGGCGCGGCGTCGTGGCATTGGTCTTATAGCGCAGCGTGACCTGAAGCGTGTCTCCCGCCATCGTATCCAGCGCCGTCAGCGCGGGATTCTGCTTAAGGAACATGTGCTCGCTGCTGCGACCCTGGAAACGGTACGCGCATTCGCCCTCATAGGCGAATGTCGTGGTGTCAGTGTCACACTTGACGCGATCCTTGCTGAGGTTTTCGGTTGTCCAGTTGGCCGGCTGGTTAGACCCAGAGGCCAGGGTTTCGAATCCGCCGTTCACCAGCAGTTCCGCGCTGGCGGCCTGCGGCGTGCTGGTCGCGGTCGCCGGGTCTGGTGTGGCAGTCGCCGGAACGTCGGTGGCGGTCGCCGGGTCTGGCGTGGCGGTCGCCGGGTCTGGCGTGGCGGTCGCCG
>CAZQIJ010000493.1:0-3628 GCA_964592955.1 uncultured Anaerolineaceae bacterium | reverse complement strand
CCCGGCGATGCTGGGAAAGCGCAGGCAGGCAGCATCTGACCCGGTGAGGCAGGCCGTTTGGCCGACCGGCGAAAGCGGCGGCGCGAGGACGAACAGCGCCAGCGCCGCCAGCGCCACAACCACGATCCCCCCGGCAGCGATGGGCGCGCGGCGCGTCATCTTGCCGTGACCACCAGGTAGGCCCGCGCTGCCAGACCTGCGCGTTCGATATTGGCCCACATGGGGTTGTGCCCGAAGCGGGCTTTGAGCAGCGCGTGGGCGGCGGCGCGCGCTGCGTCATCGGTGAGGATGCGCGCCTGTGCCTGCTGCCATTCCCCCAACAGCGCGCCGTCCATGGCGCATGGCGCGGCCTCTACCAGCGGGTTATTGCGCACGCGCTTGATTTTGCCGGAGGTGGGCACGGTGGTGATGTAGAGAGCAGCGCCATCGCGCGCGAACCACACCGGGGTGGGCATGGCCTGCCCGCTGCGCCGGAACGTCTTGAGGTTCAGGTATTCGTGACCGTCAAACACATCGAAGTTCATAAAGTTTTCCCCTGTCTGGTGTAATTGTTCTGGTCGGTGCTGCTGCGCTTTTTCATTCCCCTCATCCCCCTCATCCCCCTGCCCGCTTCTGCGCTATTGTGTGCAATGCATCGGCGTGGGAGAGGAGCGTTAGGGGGTGAGGGGGCAGCGTGCCTGCGGTGCTGTGATTTTCCCTGCATGGTGTATCGCTTATGGAGAAAGCAAAACGCATAGGCACACTCGCCCGCCCCAAGATCCGGCGGATCTAAATGGGTTGATCCATCAGACCAACGTAAGCACCACAAACCCCGACGGCGGCAGCGCCACGAACACCGCCGGGCGTCCATCGTGCGGCTGGATGGGCACCGTACCGCTGCCGCCATAAAGCAGGGTAAGCGCGCTGCCTTCGGGATGCCGCGCCGGGTTGACCTCGATCCACGCTTCGCGCGCTTCAAGCCCGTGCGTGTTGAAGGCCAGCAGCACCTCGGTATCGACCATGCCGCGCGCCCACGCCATGACCTCGCCCGCGCCAGGGACGGCCCATGACCGGTCGGCGGAGGCCGTTTCGCGCAGGGACTGGTGCCCGCGCCGCAGCGCCAGCCCGATCAGGTCACGGCGGTTGCGCACGCGCGCGATTTCGGCAATGGCGCTGTAGACCGGGTGCGCGCTGTCGAAGAAATGGCAGCCCTGCGTGCCAAATGCGCCAAACGTGCCGCCGAACATCGCTTCGCGCACATAGCGGTCTTCGTGGGACAAATGCGCCTCAACGCTGAAATCGTGCTGGTGCTGGCCGCCGTCGAAGGCCTGCTCTGTGCCGTAGTAGATGCAGGGGACGCCGAGCGTCGTCAGCATGAGGGCGGTGGCGTGCGCCACCTGCTGCGGCGATGTGCTCCCGGCGGCGAACCGCCGTTTTTCGCCCGCGCCCACCATATCGTGATCATCCAGGATGGAAACATGATAATGCCCGGTTTCGCGGTGCCCGCCCAGAACATCATGCGGCGCGAACTGGTCGAAGAACGCCACAGGCGCGGCGAAGCCCTTGGCCAGCGCGGTGAGCACGGTGCGCGGGTGGCCGATATCGAGGATGGCGTCCAGGTTGCGCCCGGTCAGCTCCAGGTAGCTGCGCGCCATATAGGGGCCGCCGGTGACCTCACCGAGCAGCCAGAAGTTCTCTTTGCCGATGCTTTCGGCGTACTCGTGAATGGCGGTGCAGAACCTGCGCGACGACTCCCACGGGATATGCTTCACCGTGTCGATGCGAAAGCCGTCACAGTCGCTGAGGGCGATCCAGTAGCGGTAGACCTTAATGAGGGCTTCGACCACGTCGCTGCGTTCCAGGTTCAGGTCCTTGAGGTCGAAGAAATCGCCCCGGCGGAACTGCACTTCAGGATGCAGCGGGTCTTCCCAGCCTGCCGCGTCCCATTGAAGGATCTGCCCGGCGCGGGTGTACCAGTGAATATCCTGGAACTCCTGCGGCCACACGCCATCCTCGATGCTTTCCGGCGTCTGCACCGGGATGCCGAACTGCGAGCGCCAACTGTGAAAGTCGTAGGGTGGGCTGTAGCGGTAGGGCATCGTCTCCCAGGGGTGACCGTCGCTGTTGTAATACCAGTTGTTGCCGGTGTGGTTCAGGATGATATCGAGCAGCACATAAATGCCGCGCGCGTGGGCTGCGTCCACCAGGTCGCGCAGATCCTGGCGCGTGCCGAAGCGCGGGTCAACGTCCAGAAAGTTCTGAATGCCATAGCCGTGATAGGTTTCCAGGTCGGCACGCTGCTTCCAGATGGGGCCGATCCACAGCGCGGTCACGCCGAGATCGCGCAGATACTCCAGCTTGCTCTGGATGCCTTTGAGCGTGCCGCCCTGAAAGCGCCGCCCGCCGGCCATCCACGCGGCGTGGTCTGCCGCCTGAAACTGGCCGGGGGCATAGGCGGGGCGTTGGGCCTCGCCGCCATCGCTGAAACGGTCTGGCAGAAGGAAGTAGAGGGTCTGGTCGCGCCAATCGACCGGACTGGGGAAAACAGCCCCACGCGGATGCAGGTTCGCGTCCGCCAGGGTACGGGGTGCAGTTGCTTCTATTTGGGTCATGCGGGCCTCGTGTAGATCGTCCGTGTCGTTACCGCTAATTGTAGCGTGTTTTGCGGGACGATACGCGGGTCGTCCCGCAAAAATCCGCGTGTCTTACCCACCCTGGGCGAACCTGTGAGTTCGCCCCCGTTACCGAATACCCGCTGTGACGGGCAGGCTCGCCGGTTTCGTGCCACGCTGCGCGGCGCAGGCCAGCGGGGACTGGCTTATTTGCGCAGCATGCCGCGGTAAATGCCCGGATTCGAGCCCGGGATCTCGATTGCGCCAACGGCGGCCTTGTAGAAATCCACCGGGCCAGCGCTGCCGATGATGCCATAGGCATAGCCCGCCTGCGCCATGCCATGCAGCGCGGCCAGCAGCAGCGCTCTGCCAATACCGCGCCCGCGTGCCGCTTCGGAGACGCCGGTGGGGCCAAAGAAGGCTTTGTGCGTGGCGTCATAGCAGGCGAACCCCAGCAGCGTTTCGTCCTCGGTGGCCACATAACACGTGACGGGCAGGTGACCATAGGCGACATCCACCTCGCTGGCCCAATGCGGGGAGAAATGTTCCAGCGCCCACTGGACGACAATATGCTTCTCAGGCGCAATGCCGCGCCGGATATCCACACCTGGCAGGTGCTCCAGCGGCGGCAGCGCGTACAGTTTTACCAGCAGATCATTCCCGGCCATAACATACACTTCCTGGGTGGTGCCGCCGTGCCAAGCGACCGGCAGCGTGCCGCCGTGCCAAGCGACCGGCAGCGTGCCGCCGTGCCAAGCAACCGGCAGCGTTGCGCATTCACAGCCTGTAGTGTACCGCCGTCATCGCGGAATGTCCGCTTTTTGGGGAGGGGAAAATACCGACGGTTGCGGTGCCGGGAGAACAAGTCTCCCGGCTAGTATCTATCTGGCAGCGTGCGGCTTGTACACCCACTAAAGTGGGTAGAGGGACATGTTTCGCCCCTACGACATGACGGTGTAGGGGCGCGCAACGGCGCGGCTGCCGCCTTGCCAGCCCTCACCCCCTGCCCCCTCTCCCCAACGCTGCGCTGGGCGAGG
>CAZQIJ010000492.1:0-3634 GCA_964592955.1 uncultured Anaerolineaceae bacterium | reverse complement strand
GGAATGCACGGTGCTCGACGATGTGCTGGATCAACCCCAGCAGGCACTTCAGACGATAGACGCCGCAATCCATATGGCGGAAGAGGCGAACCACACTGCCCTGGCAATCAATCTGCTCTACAGGCGCGGCGCGTTGCTGCGGATACTGGGTCAGTTCGATGAGTCGCTCGCCACGTTTCAGCGTACTCTGCTGCACTTCAAAGACAAATCAGAGCTGAGTATCCTGCTCACTTCCGCCTATGATGGGCTGGCCCTTACCCTGCTTGAGCAGCATCGGCTCGCAGATGCAATGGCAATCTACACCCCACAGCGCATTGCGCTCATTGATGATTGTGGTATCGCACCTATTCAAATGCCATCCCTGATGACGCGCGCTGCCCTGGCGGCGGCGCAGGATGACTTTGTAACTGCGCTTCACTTGATGGACCACGCCTACAGAATTGCTGAACGGTTGAGCCATCGGGCCGCCCTGAGCGCCGTGACCGCCCAGCGCGCGACGATCCTCCTTGCTTCTGGTCAGCCAGAAGCTGCTTATGCCTGGGCCGCGCAGTACGAGGTTGAGGTTTCGCCAGCAGCACGCAGTGCAGAACGAAAACACTTGTTTGATACAATCATGTGGACGGGGATTTTGCTGCATCAACACCGTTACGATGAATTGCTGGAACTGCTTACCCCGATGATCACACGCGCGCGCGATGCGGGCCGCATTACACATGAGATCGAGCTTCGGCTCACCCAGGCGCTTGCACATCACGCCAGGGGAGATGTACACGCTGCCTGCACTGCGCTTCGGATCGCATTGAATCAGGCACTGCCCTTGCGCTATGTCCGTGTATTCCTGAATCATAAGCACTTCGGCGTGGGTGCATTGCTGCGCGATTGCCAGCAGGATGTCTGCCGCAATCAGGATGAACAGGCATTCCTGGGGGATATCCTCCGAGAGATGGGGGGATCGCACGTAGCTGTTCAAAGCCGACCAAAGACGGACCTTGAGCCACTCACGAAGCGTGAGGCGGAAATACTCTACCTGATCGACCGGGGCCTCACCAACCAGGAAATTGCCGACCGCCTCGTTATCTCGCTGGGAACCGTGAAGAAGCATATCAGTAACGTCTTCCTCAAACTCAATGCTCAGAATCGCACCCAGGCACTTAGCCGCGCCCGCGAATACGACCTGCTGACATAAAAAATACCACTTCCGGCTACCACGTTCCCCACTGTAGTGGCCTTAGCATACCCTTTGTCGCACATTGACGACGAAGGGAGTTCTCATGCGATTCAGATCCATCCTTGGTTATGCACTGCTGCTGCTGCTGGCAGCCTGCAACACCACCTATGGTGCGCGTAGCGAAACATCCACGCCCGGCACCGCACAAACCAACGTCGCGGCTCTGGTAACAGTTACAGCCACACCGCCTGCAACGGCAACCATCCCACCCGCCGCAACCCCCACGCCGACGGCAACGAGTGCGCGTCCCGTCGCGCTACCTGTGGGACAAAACCCAGGCTGCACGCCACGCACCGATTGGCCGATCTATGCGGTTGTGCGTGGGGACACACTGGCCCATATCGCGTCACGCACTGGCTCCACGGTGAACACGCTGGTAACCGCCAACTGCCTCCTGAACGCCGACCGCATTGAAGTTGGGCAGCAAATCCGCGTTCCAAACATGCCAGCGGTCACGGTACCACCGACCCTGACGCAAACGCCTGACCCGCAGACGCTGCCGTTCTTCAGCAATGGTGGGCTGCCACCGGTGGACCGCTGCCATGTGGACATCCGTCCGCAGCCGCAGACGATGGGAGCCGCGCTTTATCAGGGGACGCCACCAAACGCCCTGGTTCAGTTTGGTTGGATGGCAGGCTGGGCCGACCACCTGAGCGCCACAGACACCCACATTGAGGTGCTGTTCTTCAGCAGTGGTACTCGCGGCTGGGTCTCACGGGATGACGTGATCCTCAACTCGGTCTGTGACGGAATCCCGGCACCGCGCCGCCTGGATAGCGTCGGCGACCCAACAGGCTTTAGCTGCGTAGCCTACCCGGTGGCTGCCGATATTCCGCTGTTCAGCCAGGCAGATATCTATTCGCCAATGAATGCCATCCTGGGCAACTGGGCGCATTGGGAGCGCGAGGTTAACGACTTGTATGAGGTGATCGTCTATCCCGATACCGGCCCGCTGCGTGGCTACGTGCAGACGATGAACGTCAACCTGCAAGGGCCAGGCTGCCCGGATGCGTTCCTGCCGCCGTTGGTGACCCAGGGCACCATCACCGTGAGCAGCTACATCCGTGCGGACGCCGGTATCTACACCTTGCGTGCTGGCGAGCAGGTCACCCTGCGCTGGCAGTTGCCCCCGGATATGCTGCAAGAGGCGACCTTCTATACCGAAACGCTTCGCGGCACACGGGTTTCACTGGGAACCGACACCACACCCGGCGATGGCTTCGCCATCCAATGGACAGTGCCGGCCAACCTTGAGGGGGAGCGTCTGTTTGCGGAAGGCGCGGCATCCAACCCCAGTGTAAGCCGCGCACGCACAGAGGTGACTACGGTCTATAGCGCCAACACGCAGGGGCAGTGTATCGTGAACATCCTGGGCGATGTGCCGGTGTATGCCGCGCCAGATCTCAACACAGCGATAATCGGCCAGCTTAGCAGTGGGATGAACATACCTTACGTGACGGTGAATCCAGCGGGCTGGCTGGGGATTCAGCTAACGCCCCCAGCGCCGGGCGCGCCACTCACTGAGCCAACAGGATGGCTGGCACCCGGTTCCAACATGCGCTACAGCGCCAGTTGTCCAATCAATTCGTAATGCACGTTTCAACCTAAGGAGTCAACAACCATGGTCCGCATCATTGTTCTGCTCATCCTGGCATTTCTGATGGTTTTCCCGGCACTTAGCCGGGTGGAAGCGATGAACCAGGACTACACCTGCCTGCAATGGCACACAGTCGCCGGTGGCGACACGCTGTGGCAACTGGCACGCAGCAACGGCACCGATGTCGCCGGGTTGCAGGAAGTCAACGCAATGGGCAAGCGCACGCGCATCTACGTTGGCGAGCGGCTGTGTGTGCGCTTTGCGCTGGCGCAGGAACCCGAACTGGCGACCTATGTCGTCCAGCGCGGTGATACGCTCACAGGAATAGCCCGCCGCTTCGGCGTGAATGTGGATGTGCTGGCTGAGATCAACAATATCACCAACGTGAACCGCATCTACGCCGGGCAGACACTGGTCATCCCGGATTTCACCATCCAGCAGTGATTGCGCCATGAATGGCATCATCCCGGCTTCACAGGGTGTAGAATATGAAATCCTGGTGAGTGATGTCATCAATGCGGCATGGGTGGAGTGGTTCGCACCACTCCACCTCACTCATCCAGAAACAGGGGGAACACGCTTGCACGGGTATCTAACGGATCAGTCCGCACTGCACGGCGTGCTTACAAAACTGCGTGATCTTAATCTGATAATTGTATCGGTCAAGAGGTTAAGCGATGAACCTGAATAATCGGGTAGTACCGGATGGCGTCGTGTTCGTGATGGCGTATCTTCTGATCCTCAGCCTGGGGGCGTTCTTTGGCGGCTTCACGCTGCTGAGCAGCTTCGTTCCGGCAGCGTTCCAGATG
>CAZQIJ010000491.1:0-3640 GCA_964592955.1 uncultured Anaerolineaceae bacterium | reverse complement strand
TATCGAGATGGTTGGTCGGTTCGTCCAGTATCAACAGGTCTGGCTGCTCCAGCAGCAGGCGGCCCAACAGGGCGCGTGTCTTCTGCCCGCCGGAAAGCTGTGACAGCGGCATGCTGTGCTGTTCGGGGCTGAAACCCAACCCCTGCAGAATCATGCGAATGCGCGATTCGTAGGTGTATCCACCTGCTTCTTCGAACGCGTCCTGCAGTTCGCCGTACTGCTCGATGACGGCTCCACCTTCATCCAGGCGCTGTGCCAGTTCTGATAGCTGGCGTTCCATCTCCCGCAGGGATTCAAATGCGACAAGTTGTTCTTCCCAGAGGGTATGTGCAGCGTGCAGTTCGGGGCGCTGCGGCAGGAAACCAATGCGTGTGCCTTTGGCGAGCGCGACGCTGCCTTCCGTAGGAATATCGTTACCGATGAGAATATTGAGCAGTGTCGTTTTGCCTGCCCCGTTCGGCCCCACCAGCGCAATGCGCGCTTTCTGCGAGATTTCCAGCGAAATCCCGTAGAAGATATCTTCAGGCCCGAAACTTCTGGCAAGCTGATGTGCGGTCAATAGTGACATAAGCAGAAATACCCCTTGGTAAACGGGGCAATTATAGCATGGTCACGGGGCATTCAGGCAGATAGCACGCTGCGCGTCAGCGATGATTCGCTTCGCGGCGATCTCCGATGATCCGGCGCGCCTCTGCCAGTGATTCGACGCCTGTAAAGGAGTCGCTGATGCTGACATTCATCTTGGAAAAGATTTCGACCATCGTCTGCAAAAACGTGCTGCGTCCCACCACCACCACCATGTCACGGTTATCCGGGCTGAACTGGAGCGCGACTTTGGCATGGTTCAGCGCGCCAGGCTTGAGCAGTCCGGCTTTGTCCATGTTGAGAATCACAGACACCGGATGCTCCACCTCTTCGCGCATCTGGGTCGAGCGTTTCGTACAGGCGTACACTTCCTGCCAATCCCAGGTTCCTTGAAAATCCCAGCGGATAATTGTCTGTTCCGTATCGTCCCAGTGAAGTGTAATCGGCACGAGAGTATCCCCTTAAATGGCTGTTTTCCAGCATTGTAGCACAGGCAGGGTACCCATGTTGCACCCCCAACACCAACACCGCAAAACAGCATGACGTTCGACACCTGGCACCCATGACAGAGAGCACCTTCTACCCCACGCAGCGTAACGACTGCGGGCCGTGCTGCGTGTGAAGCCCTCATCCGCCTGCCTTTCTTCATGAACAGAATTCATGGACAGAATTCGTAACTGCTCAGGTAGGTTCTGCTGCGCTTTTTCATTCCCCTTATCCCCCCTGCCCCCTTCTCTCACTGAGGGGAGAAGGGGACCGCAGGCCCGTAAGTCCCCTTGCTCCTCCGTGGGAGAGGGGACTTCGGGGTGAGGGCAAAAGGCATTGCGCCAATAATCTGAAATGCACCCGCCTTTACCGCACGACGCCGAATTTTAACATTCGTGCGCTATACTTGACTCATGCCACACCCCTCGAAAGATCCGGGGCTGCGGCGCGGTCAGTAAGACAACACAGCGACTGAGGACGAAACCTATGTCTGTCAGACTTGAATGGGACAATGAAGAACGCTCAGTGATCCGCTATATCTTCGAAGGTCAGTGGACGTGGGAAGACTACTTCGCCGCCCGCGACGAAGCACACACCCACCTTGAATCCGCTGCCGGGCTGATCTGCTTCATCTATGACGTGCAGACCAATTCTGCGCCGCCTGCCTTCATCACCACCACCAAAAGCGTCCTCAAACACATTCATCCCAGAACCGGCTATGTGGTGTTTGTGCTGCACCATCTGTTCATGAAGGTGCTCTACGA
This sequence comes from uncultured Anaerolineaceae bacterium, assembly GCA_964592955.1. Classification (GTDB taxonomy): domain Bacteria; phylum Chloroflexota; class Anaerolineae; order Aggregatilineales; family Phototrophicaceae; genus CAZQIJ01. The sequence goes on along the minus strand of CAZQIJ010000491.1, from coordinate 1,805 downwards.
TACCTTCACGCGCGTGGTACCATACCGCAGGCAAGGCTACACATCAGCCAGCAGCCTTGCAGAAGCGCGCCACAAAATCGCACAGTGGCAGAGCAGCGAACAGCCCGCGCTGTACTGAGCGCCCGCTGCTGTTTAACCGTATATTTTAGGCATTTGCCCGCCTATCCCGGCGCGCCCTGCTTGGCCGTCGCCGCTGAAAAATCGTGTGTCTTGCCGTGTCGGGGGATTACCTCCCCCGGCGCATGACGGCAGACGGCACACGTGGCCTGTGTCGTGGTCACGCAGCATGCCGCGCGTGCGCGCCATCACGCCCCCCGGTTCATCGACTACCGAAAATAGATGCCGCGATCGCACCGCTCATACTGCGCCTGATAAGCGCCACCCGTCAGCAGATCGCTGTACTGGCGCAGGTCGTCTTTCGCCCGCGCCGCCGAAACGCTCTGCGTGTACCAGGGATCAGAACCGTCGTTAAGCACCTGGCGCTGCGCGTCCATCCACCACAGCACATGATTCTGCACTTCTGTATCTTCGTCTTCGCGCGCCAGGCGCAGCAGTTCGCTCATGGCGGGCATGGCGTCCATGGAGAGGGTGCGCAGATAACACATATCCAACTGCTGCCCTTCGATGTAGCGATCCACATTGCGCCGCGCGATGCTGTAATCGACGTTCATCAGGTTCAGCGTCACCAGATAGCCGATGCCGCACAGCAGCACCCCCAGGCTGAAGACGTGCTTCTTCACCCGCAGCAGCGCCAGCACAAATACCCCATACAGCGCGCCCGTCCACAACGTGAAGACATGGGTATAAATGCGCAGTTCGGTAAAGCCAAACTGCTGTTCATAAAGTTCCAGGCGCTGCGCAGACGAAACCACCACCACCAGCATCAGCGGTACCACCGCCAGCGCCAGCGCCCTGAAAATCGTCTGACTGCGCGCATCGCGCCGGATCGTGAACCGGTCCAGCGCCGAAACCAGGCCCAGCATCAGCAGCGATACGTACAGCATCTCCGCAAACCCGCGCCGCGCATACTCCGCATACGTCAGCCCTTCGATGTTGGCTGCCCCGCCGAAAAAGTACTGAAACTGCACCAGCACAAACGCCCCAAACAGCACAATCAGGCTGGAAAGCAGCATCCCGGCCTCGATGATCCCCAGGCGAAAGCCGGCCGGTTTCGGTTTCTCGGCGTCTGCCTCTGCCTCTGCCGTCATAGGCGCGGTGGAGATCTGCCAGGGGCTGCCGCGCCCTATGCCGGTGGCCACCGCCCCCACCATGCACCACGCCAGAAAACCGGCCAGAAACAACCGCAGCAGCGTGATATCCAGCCCTTCCAGCGAAATCGAGAACAGCAGGTTGTCCATCATCTGGCCGAAGACCTGATCCGACGCGCTAAGCAGCACCGCGAAGATCAGCACAATCGGCACGGTGATCAACAGGCCGCGCACGATGGCGATGGCGGTATCGCGCTGCGTGAGGTGCGTCTGCCGCAGCCAGCGCCAGCCCTCCACCGTCTCGCGTACCGGCGCTGCCGCCGCCGCCAGCGACGCCACCACCCCGGCGCGCAGCGCTTCGTTGAAGGTCGCTTCGTCAATGAGATCACGCTGTGGCAGGTACGCCACCATGAGGATTCCCAGCGCCAGCGCCGCGCTGATGTTCAGCACCGTCATCGTCAGGCTGGCGTGTACCGCCACCATCACGGCGAAGAACAACAGCGGCAGCAGCGGCCACAGGTTGCGCGGGCGCGCGCGGAAGTCTGGCCAGGTGCGCGCCACCAGCGCCATCCCTGCGATGACCAGCAGGGTGAACAG
>CAZQIJ010000490.1:0-3643 GCA_964592955.1 uncultured Anaerolineaceae bacterium | reverse complement strand
GATGTCTTTACTGCTCCCAGTCTTCGAGTTTCAGTTCCAGGATACGTGCGAACTCGCTGAGGTTGTGTGTTACAAGGGTGAGGTCATAGGCGAGCGATGGCGGCAATCTGCATATCCAACGGGCCGATAGGCGTTCCAGCGCGTTCCAGCATCGCCCGAAGTGTGCCATAGCGCTCCGCCGCCGCATCATCAAAAGCCTGTGTCCCAAAGGGGTCGAGAAACCACGCTTGCTTCTCGCGGGAGCGTTGCGGCGTTTGGCTCCTGGCTGAACCGTAGAAAAGCTCGTTACGCACGATACTACAGACGATAATCTCCGCGGCTGGAATCCGCAGCAAGCGTACACGAACCTGTGGTGAACGTCCGTTGATGGCGCGAATACAGGTATTGGTGTCGAGGCTGTACATGGTGACTTCAGTCCAGCGGTTCGCGGATTTCGGCGTTGCCTTGCGGCGGACGTTCGATGAGATCATCCGCTTCGATGGCGTCAAGACGTTCGAAGAAATCAACCGGGTAGCCCGCAGGGGTTCGCATCGCCTCTGGCGAAACCGGATTTAACACAACCACCACCTCGGCGGCGATATTCTTGTACTCGGTTGGCGTTTCAATCCTGAGTAGGCCATCCTCGCCGATCACAGCTTGTAGATGGATCGTCTTCATGGGACTTCCTTTCGCTTCTTTGCCTTCATTATACAGGCGCTTGCGGATGCTAATGGCGAAATCAAAACGAACACGCATGATGATTCACGGCGGACGCGGTAGGCGTTGTCCCTACAAAATCCGGCGGATTTAAATGGGTTGATCCATGAGTTGCGCCCGGTGATTACCGTTGCGGCAGCTCATGCCCAGCGCGTGCAGCGCCAGGATCGTCTCGCGCAGTCTTTGCTTGTCCGGGTTGCGTTGGTCGCGCGCGGTTGAGGCGAGGATCGGCAGGGTGAAATCGAGGATGTGTCTGGTTTCATGTTGGGGTGCGCGGGTTTGGAACACTGTCACGAGCGCGGTTCCAGCGTAGGCGATCTGCTCAAGACAAGGTCAGCCAGGCTTGCCGTTTAGCGATGCCAACGCTGTAGCGCTTCCTCCAGGGAGAGCGGATTGGCTGGCGCAGCGGGTCGCTGAATGTTCTCGCCTGCCTGGCGGATTGCCAGCAAGCGCGAGAGGATGCGTGCCTGGTCGTCGGGGCTGTACCGCTGCCAGGCGTGTGGCAAGAGGCGGTAATCGACCTCATCGCCGAAGAACAGCGACTCGTATGTCTGTTGATAGGGCGCATCGAAATCGAACCGAATGACATCATCCGCCTTGAGCGGAATGGTGAGCATGGGCAGCCTCTCATCCACATGAATCGAATAGACGTGCCCTGCACCGTGCAGCCAATCGGGTTGGGGATCAATAATCATGATCCGGCAGCAAGTGCTCTCCGCCTCGTCAGGGTAAGTGGGGACTGCGACGGTTGGCGGTTGGTGATGCAGGTAATCCAGTTCGATAAAGATCAATCCTGCTTGCAGCAGTGCTGTGCGTTTGTTGCGATAGGCCTGAAAGTGCCGACCGCCGGGCTTGTTGGCAGGGGATAACAACGCCAACCAGGCGACAGCATCACCCCGTGTATCGCCCGCCTCTTTGTGGTAGATGCTCACCGCGCGATACGTCGCCAAATCATCCTCTATTGTAGCACAAGAAAGTATCCAAGGGCTTCGTCGAGCACTGCCGTATAGCTTCTGACACTGGCCCCGCGTGGGGCAGATTATCAGGCGGTGCCAATCGTAACGGTAATCACCGGGCGATGCACGGGGACAGCGCTTGAACGCCCATCACAAACCGGGAAGAATGCCAGCCTCTTTGAGGCGCGAATGAAATCCACGCAGCGTCGGATACTGCGCACGCAAGATCGCTACCTTCGCCTGAAATTCACTCAAACGCTCTTGCAGCATGGCAAGTTCCTGCAAATCCTTCAGGATGGCCACCGCGCTGTCATAGGCCGAGGCCTGTTTCTGCTCAATCAGCGCCGGGATTTGTGCCCACAACCGCGTTTCCTGCCCGGCAACCGTTTCCAGGTGCTTCCTGCGTCTTGCGGCTTCCTGCTGGCGTTCACGGTCGAGGCGCTGCTGGCGCAACGTTTCGGCGTTCGCAGCGATCTGATGTATCGAGCGCCGCCCCAGCGTTTCTGGCGTGGTGGTGCCGATGCCGGAGGCTTCGCGCAGGCGTCGTGACAGCGCAATGTGAAGATGCTGTTCACCCTGCAGCAACCGCTTCAGAAAGTCATCTTTCTCCTGCGAAGTCAACCGATCCAGGTGCAGAATGAGGTCTTCGTCAGGTTTCTGCACCTCAGGGCTGGCCTCTGCGGCGGATGCAACCACATCGGGATCAAGTTCGAAGAATTCCATGAGGGCCGTCACACCTGGCGTCAAGCTGTGCAGATTCGGCGGGATAGGCGGTTCGATGAGGTCTTCTTCGTCGTCGTCCTCGTAATCTGCTTCGTCGTCCTCGTCGTTAAACGCGACATCCCTTGCCTCATCGTATTCGAAGTCACTCGCGGCATTTGCCGCGATTGCCAGCCAGGCAATATACAGCGCGCGATAGTCCCCGTGCAGGATATCCTGACGCACCTGTACGATGGGTGTGAGCATCCCTTCACCGTCAATCCAGCCACTGTCGGGTTCTTCCGGGTTCAGCGCGATATTCAGAAGGACATACTCGCCCCTGCGTGACCATTCGAGGCTGTCTGCACATTGGTAGGTCTTCATTACCTCGGCAGGAATCGCCGCGGCAGGAAAGCGGAACATGAGCTGTCGCGTGCCCCAGTTGGCGATGTAGAGCATCGCGTCGAAATGGCTGGCGAGCACGGATTCGGCGTTGCCGCGGAAACTGCCGTAGTGGTAGACAAAACTGGCACTGGTCGCGGTCAGATGCACGCGTGAAGACAGGCTGCGCATTTCCGCCTGTGCCTGCGGCGACAGCGGCTTGTCCAGCGCCTGGAACTCGTAATATTGATACTCACCCATTTAATCACTCTGTCTGTTTATTATTATAATCGTATACAAGCGGTAAGATCAGTAAGGCCAGAATATAGAATTTCCCTCAATTGTTGCAAGGCAGTTCTCCAGCGACATGCCCATAAAGACCTTCTGCCACTTCCCGTTATGCCGCATATAGGACAGGGTGTAGATATCGCTGCCGGTGTATGTTAGCCGGGTATAGCGCACCTCGTAAAACTCGGATTCGCACTCTGGGAAAACGCACCGATACCTGGCACAGAAGATGAAGTGATCACCATACCACAGCGTGTACAGGTCAACGATGTAATTGAATTGAGGATCTTCTGGCGGCGCTTGGACGGCGCGCGGTTTCAGGGTGGTCTCCACGAAGGCGTCGCACTGCGCTTTGACACGCTTCTTGGTCAATTCCGGTACTTGCGGCATGTGTCACCTCAGCATCGGCTCACGGGGTGCGGTCAATTTCTTGAGACCAGTTTACCACCTTATGCACACGCAGCAATTCCTCAGTGACGTTCGTCCTGTCTGTTCCGTTTGATTTCCATTGCTGCATTGTATCAACCAGCGTCATCACAGGTTGCAGGACTTCCCCAAGACATGGCGCGCAGATTCTGTGCTTTCGTCCTCTGACCAATGCACCAACGATGACAGCGTGGTGG
>CAZQIJ010000489.1:0-3645 GCA_964592955.1 uncultured Anaerolineaceae bacterium | reverse complement strand
AAATCCAACGGCTGCTGCTGGCACTGCTGGCGGCGTTTGCCCTGGTGGGCATCGCTGCCAGCTTCTGGGCCGTGATCCAGGCGGATTCGATGCTGCTGCGCGAGGACAACGCACGCCTGTTTGAAGAACAGGCTGCCATTGTGCGTGGTGCCATCTACGACAGAAACGAGCAGCTTCTGGTGAAATCTGTTGGCAGTGGGCGCATCTCCCGCGAATTTCGCTACCCTGCCACCCATGGGGTGCTTGGATACTACAGCCTGCGCTATGGCGTTGGCGGGGCAGAAGCCGCGTATAACGTCATCCTGCGCGGCGATGACCTGCCGCAAACCCTTAGCGCCATGTTTGGGCAGGATGTGCTGCACCTCCCCAAACGCGGCAGTGATATACGCCTTACGCTGGATCTGACGCTGCAGCAGGTCGCCGCTAATGCCCTGGCGAACCATGTCGGCGCGGTGGTTGTGCTGGCTGCACACAGCGGTGAGGTGCTGGCGATGGTCAGCCGCCCAACCTATGACCCGAACAGCCTCGACACAAACTGGGATACGCTGCTTGAGGACCCTGATGATCCGTTCTTTAACCGTGCGCTGCAGGGCGAGTATCAGCCTGGCGGTATTCTCTACACACCGCTCATGACTGCCGCGCTGATTGCAGGTGAACCGCTGAATAACGTCATCGAGGATGCCCGCGCAGAGGTCACGCTGGGGGGTGCGGTGCTGGGCTGCACTGATGATCCTCCGGCCAACCGCCTCACCCTGTCCGAAGCTTACGCCTTTGGCTGCCCTGCGCCCTTTGTTGACCTTTTCGCCCGCCTGGGCGTAGAACGCGTTGAGGAAACCTACGACCTCTTTCAGTTGGAACAGAACTTCACGCTGCCTGGATTTGCGGTGGAGGGTGGTCTGCTTACTGGGCAGGCCACACAGCCACCGCGCGCTGCGCTGCCTCGAACCGCTCTGGAAAATGCGCTTGGCCAGGGCACGCTTACCCTTTCGCCGCTAGACACCGCCGTCATGACCGCTGCCGTAATCAACGATGGCAACGCACCGCAGCCCTACGCCTTGATGGCGACCAAACCTCCCGACAGCTCCACCTGGACCCCTGCCCCGCAGAGTTCCGCCACCATACCCATTACGACGGCGGAAACTGCACGCCGTCTGCAGGAACTGATGCGCACCGCCACCACAGTCAGCAGCAGCACCCGCGCTGCCGCCCGCACCGGCATGACGATCGGCGGTCATACCGCCCTGGCCTATACCGGGGAGTCTTCAGTCGTATGGTTTACGGGGTATGTGCTCACCGCACCCCAGCGCGGGGTGGTGGTCACGGTGGTGCTGGAAGACAGCACCGACCCGCGCGAAGCTGCTCTGATCGGCGGGCAGGTGCTGGAGCGCGCCTACCAGCAGGCGCAGCCAGATCGCTAACCGCCTTCCCACATGCGCGGCTGCAGGCCGAGTTTTTTTGTCCACTTGGCCACTTTGCTGTTCATATGCACGGTCCAGGCGCTCAAACGCTGCACATACTGCGCCTCGCGCAGTGCCTCCAGGAAATCCTCAGGGGCGTCTGCGAACGGGCGCATCTGGGCAACTGCCCGTCCGTACTCTGGACGGCTGTGAGCATCTGATCCAATCGTGCCAAGCAGGTGGTGTTCGCGCGCAAAGGCCAGCGCGCGGTCATTGTCTTCCTGATGAATGCAGCGCGCGTTGAAGATTTCGACCGCGTCAATTTTGTCCACGATGCGCAGCAGATCTTCTTCCTTCCAGGCACCCCTGCGGTAGCGGTCAAACGGATGCGAGATGCTGATCACCGCACCCTGGTTGCGCAGGCGGCGGATGGTTTCCTCAGGCGTCAACCCCGCCGGGACGCTTTCGCGCACGAAATAAGCGAGGATTTCGCCCTGGGGGGTCATGATTTCTTCCCCCACGATGACGAGTTCCGGCGCGAGCTGCTGAAAGGCCCTGGCACCTTCCGCCGTGTTGTGGTCGGTAACGACCAACCGGTCTACACCGCGCCGCGCACACAATCGCTGGATGCTCTCGAATTTCATGATGCTGTCAACCGACCAATGGGTGTGGCTGTGCATATCCACGCGCCAGAGAGGGTTCATAATTGTACTCCTTCAGCCGCAAGCTGTTCGTGATGCTCGTGTCGTTCCAGTTGTTCAAGCTCCGCCTCGATCCCCGGCGCAAACAAACGCCTGCGGAAGATCACCGCAGTACCAGCCCCCAGCAGCACGCGGAACCATTTATGAAAGAAGCCATGAATCAGCGCAATCGCCGCTGCCATCCCCAGCGTAAGCTCAGGATGATGAGGGGCTGTAACTGCCATCAGCGCGCCAGCCGTAGAAATTTCGCTGACGCCCGCACCATTCGGCACGAAACTGAGGGCACCCACCGCAGAGGTCACCCCAACGGTGAACAGCGCTTGCAGAACCAGCGCGCTGTCGATGGGGATCCCAAAAGCATAAAGGATCATCAGCAGCGCAGCGGTAGAAGAGAGGTAGACGCCGAAACCGAGGAAAGACGCCGGAATCACGTGGCGTAGCTGAAAGATTTCGCGGCTGCTCACGTAGAAATCGCGCAGCGCGTTGTGGGTTCTGCGAAGCAGCGGCAAACGCGCAATGAGGTTGAGGCCGAAGTTCGCCAGCGGTTCGATCTGCAGGGCAACGAGACCGAAGCCGATAAGCCCCGCAGAGGTAAACACGATAACCCGCGCCAGGTCGAGGTAATCGCCAAAGACATCTGCGCTGCCCACGAAGACCAGCGCCAGCGTCATGGTTGTGATGACGGAGATGCCGTCCATCACGCGTTCGGCGATCACAATCGGGGCACTGCGCGTAATCGGAACATCCGTCTTCATCTTCAGGAATACGGATTTCAGCAGCTCTGCCGCCTTCCCCGGGCTTACAACCATTGTGAATGAGGCGATGAAGATCACGGCGCTGTCCAGCGTACTGATCTTGTCGCGCGCGCCAATGACACCCAGGTAGTATGTCCAGATGAGAAAGCGAAACAGTGCCGCAACAAGCTGGGTGAGGACGAGCGGTACCAGCCACAGCGGCGGAAACATCCTGAGATAGACAGAGACATCCCCGGTCATCTGCCCCTGGCTGTCCAGGACGACCAGCATCAGGATGTAAATGCCCAGTGCCAGCACCAGTCCCAGCAGAATACGGTTGCGGTATTTTTGCATGTGGGTCCATCCGTCAGATAGCGACACGTCTGATGTGAACGAAGTTCAGAGCGCTGTCATTGTAGGTCTGCCACACAGTCTTGTCTACGATGGTGTTTGGCACAGCGGCAGCCAAACGTGGCTGAAGCGCAGGGTGCGCGCAAAGTGCGTGGTCATACCCTGTGGGAAAATGCGACTAACATCCATCACAGTTTGCCGCTATACTGGCATATCCTGTATCTGTGGAGAGAATTCATACCCATGACAGATCAACTGGAAGATACACGCCCGCGTCCGGTGGTTCAGCCGGGATATTATGCGCCGCAGAATGCGCAGCCAGCCTACGCGGCGAGAGATGAAATTCCTGCGCCCCCGCGCTTTTTGTTCTGGTCGGTGATCGGCTTGTTTGTGCTGGCGATTGTCGGCAGCATTGGCAGTGTGGTGGTCTTCAGAAATGTCCTTCAGCCTGCCCAGCAGCAG
>CAZQIJ010000488.1:0-3675 GCA_964592955.1 uncultured Anaerolineaceae bacterium | reverse complement strand
TAAACACGCGGATGGTGCGGCCAGAGGGCGGCTAGAGTGCGGCGATGCCGTTCCTCAGCGCATACAGGGCTGCCTGCGTGCGGTTGTCCAGCGCCAGTTTGTCGAGGATATTGCGCACATGCGTCTGAATCGTTAATTCACTGAGGGTGAGTTGTTGGGCAATATCGCGGTTGGATAATCCCTGAGCAACCAGGCGTAACACGATCACTTCTCGATCCGTCAAAGCGATGGGCGCTGGCTGCGGGGTCTGCCTGACTTTCTGGATCAGGCGCTGGGTGATGTGCGGATGCAGCACAGGTTTATCCGCATGGATATCGCGTATGGATTGCAGCAGTTGCTCAGGGGATGTATCTTTCAGCAGATACCCCGATGCACCGGCTTCAATCGCAGGAATCACGAGGTCCTCATTGGCAAAACTGGTCAATACCAGGATACGCGCTGCCGAATCGGCACGACGGATATCCCGGCTTGCTTCGATCCCGTTTAAGTGTGGCATGACCACGTCGAGCAGGACGACATCAGGCTGCAACTGCCCATAGAGGGCTACAGCATCGCGTCCGTTGGCAGCTTCGCCCACAAGCTGCATGTCTGCTTCGGTATTGATGAGCGTGCGCAGCCCTTCCCGGACGATGGCATGGTCATCAGCGATCAGGATGCGTATCATCGATTGTCCTGCCTAACCCTTTTGGTTCACAGCGGAGCAGCTGTTGAAATGCGTACAATAATCGTTGTTCCAAGATTGGGGGTAGATACTATTCTCAGCGTACCACCCAGATCCATGATGCGTTGATGCATGCTTTGTAGACCCAATCCAGTCCGAGATGTGGCGTGTTCTGGAACGAACCCGCATCCATTATCTTCGATCTCCATCGAAATAACGTCATCGGTTGTGTGCAATCGGACGTTGATGTGGGTGGCGTAGGCATGTTTTACGATGTTATTCAAGGCTTCGCGGGCAATCCAGTACAGCGCCGCCGCCAGGGATGACGAAAGCGGCAGCGGATCATCACAGGATACGACGACCTGCACCCCCAGGACATCCTCAATAAAGCGCAATCTCTCCTGGATGGCAGCGATCAACCCATCCGATTCAAGCAGCGATGGCTGAAGCTCGAAGATGAGCATACGCAGTTCCAGCAGCACTTGCGCTGTGATCTCGTTGACCCGAATGAGATATTCCGGGGCTTTTTCAATCTGTCCGGCCACGATCAGCCGCCGCCACCCCTCCGACAGCAAGTGCAGGCTGTATACCGACTGGGTGACCGAGTCATGCAGGTCGCGTGCTAGGCGTGTGCGTTCTTCAAGCACCGCCAGACGCCTTGTGTTCTCATACAATCGTGCATTCTCAATGGCTGTGGCAATCTGATCTCCCAAGCCCTGCATTACGAGAATATCTTCCGCTGAATAGGCATTCGTCTGCTGGCTCATCACATCCAGCGTTCCAATGACGCGATTACCGACATGCAGCGGTACCACCAATTCTGACCGGGTCTCTGGCAGCAGTTGATCCTGCAGATAGTGCCGGTCTGTGTGCACATCAGCCGCAAAGACGGCTTCCTTTGTGCGGATTGCCATACTATTCAATCCACCCGCATCCATGCGAATGTGGTGCTGCTGCACGGCTGTACTGGCGCGAAGTTGGAGGATTTCCAGACTTTCATCCAGCAGAAAGACATGGACATGATAGGCCTTAAACGACTCCTTGATGAGCCACACCACTTTGGTCAGCAGATCATCAATCGTCAGTAGGGAACTGATCTGATGGCTGACACGGGCGCTGGTTTCGAGCTGTCTGGCGCGGTGTTCCAGTCGCTCGTTGATGACCTCCAGATCATGCGTGCGTTCAATGACCCGGTTTTCGAGGGTATTGATCATGTCACGCAGCCACAGCATCATCGTGTCAAATGAACGAGCGAGCGTACCAATCTCATCCACCCGCTTTGTATACGGGATAACACCAAAATTGCCTGCTGCAATATCGGCGGTGGTCTGCGCCAGACCATGCAGCGGGCGCGTCAGCAAGCGAGCTGTGATAAAGGCGATGCTTATCGCGAAAATCAGTGCCACAAGGGTAACTCCCAGATTGGCGGTCAGGGTCGTCAGGATGTTCGCATAGGCTTCTTGCTCAGCCTGCTCCACAAACAGCATTCCGCCAATCTGCGGTATCCAGTGATAAGCGCCGATGACAGCATTCCCCTGTAGATCAAGGTATGCCTCAGTACCAACCGACCGGGTTGAGAGCAGACCAACAGGCCGTGCATTGAGTACAGCCACTTCAGTGAGCGGAAACGGCTCGCCAGCTCCGGTCACGAACAGAAGATAGGATTTGCCTGTTTCGCCCAGTGCGTGCGTGTCTGTGAGGATTCGCAGGAGCTGAGCCGGGTCAACGATGACCGCTGCGAATCCAATCTGGTTGCCCGCTTGAACCGGGCGCATGATCTGGATGGCAGGATCATCTCCGTTGTGGATGAGGCAGAAATCGGATTGACTCTGCAAACATGCCTGCGACAGCACAACTCCCGTGTAAGGGTGCTGAGTATCCAGTAACACCCGTTGATTGGCATCCAGAAGCGCAATGTATTCCAGCGTGGGTGAGCGGCTGATATTGAGCTGAAACCGGTTTCGTGCGGCGTTGACATAAAAATCGTAGAATGTGTTGGCGGCACCCATCGAGAGGATCACCTGAAAACGTTCCGTTGCATACTCCTCGCTCAACACTGCATTCAGATCGGCTTCGACGCTGAAATACCAGTTGGCAATTTCCGCCGCTCGCAGTGCGGCAACATTGGATACGCGTTCCAGCACCGCCTGCTGGCTGTTATGGTAAGCCGGCACAAGGGAGGAGATGCTGACGGCGATGGTCGAGAACAACGCGATAAGTATAAACCCCGTGAACAAACGGGTGCGGATGGATACACGGAACATCATACGCTTTTCAGAACATTACACGGCGTTCAAGCTGCTGGACTACCCGGTTGATGCGTTATAGCTGAGCATGTCTATTATAGCATGTCTGAAACGGTAGGCGTGGGTGGGTTCGCTGCGCTAGCGGGCGGTCGCCGCCAGGTGGGCGTACAGGATTGCGCCGCCGCCCCAGGCAGTGATGTATGGGATGTGAATGGCGATCTCGCCTTCACTAACCAGTGCCGTCGGTAGATCAATGACGGGACTGAACAGCATAGCGACCAGGCAGCTCAAACCACAAGGCACCAGAATCGTGGTATCTGGGGACAGGATACTGTAACGACATCTTGGGGGCATTGGAAAGAAGCGCCTGGCTGTACTGAGCGGCACTGCTCGACATATACGCCCGCTCAACGGTTGACTGAACGATGCGGCAGCAGGACGAAATGCAGGTAGCAGGTAGTTTGCAGATGTCCCGGTTACGGCACGAGGTGGACAGGATTGGTTACAATTCCCGGCACTGCCTAAACCATACAGGGAGGTTATTGCCATGTCTTTTGGCCGACTGGAAAAGTTCATCTATGAGAAGATCGCTGAAACCAAACTGCCCGGCCTAAGCGCCGCCATCGTCAAGGATGGCGAAGTGATCTGGTCGCGTGGGTTTGGCTATCGCAATGCCGAACGTGGGCTTGCTGCCACCCCGCACACGCTGTATTCGATCGGATCGATCAGCAAATCCTTCACGGCTGCGGCTGTTATGCAGTTAGCCGA
>CAZQIJ010000487.1:0-3677 GCA_964592955.1 uncultured Anaerolineaceae bacterium | reverse complement strand
GCCGCGCAGTGCGCTTAACCGCACAGGCTGTCCATCCTGGTTGGGAAGCTCGAAATCCGGTGCCGAGTTTCCTACGATCAGCATAAGGGGTCTGCATCCTGTCCACTGTTCAGCATACAGACCTGAACGATGACTCTCGCGCATGAACGCCGTATGAGGTGGAGATGAATGCAGGGTTGGGTGCTGGAGTCTGCGCCAGTTTTCGCTATAGTAGAGCACACCGTCAGCATTTCTACAGTTAAGCGCACCGTCAGCATTTCTACAGTTAAGCGCATCGTCAGCATCGCTGCATTCAGGAGACATCCCATGCATAAACCGCGTACCTGCATCCTCTTCGTGCTCCTGGCGTGCGTGCCCGTTTTTGGCCCGCATCCCTACAGTGCTGCACACGCCCAGACCCCTGCCGAGACGCGCTATCTCGCCTTCCAGATCTTCACCGCCGCGCCAGATCCGGCTGTGCCTCTGGGTGGCAGCGGCGCTGATCCGCTGCCGCACCCGCCGTCAAAAGACGGCCTCCGGCGCGCGGTAAGCAGCATAATCGACGCCATCGGCACCACCGGCACGCCCACCCATAAACTGGCCTTCGTCGTGGGTCCGCTGGCCCTCGACCATACCGAAGCGCAGCTTCAGACCCTGATTCACGACGCGTTCGCGCTGGCGCTCGAACTGGATATCGCCGTCGGCTTTCACATTGACGACTCCATGTTCTGGGCGCGCCGCACCGACCTGGCACAGGACCCAGCCAACATCGAATGGCTGGACTGGGACGGCACACCCAACACCGGCAGACGGCTGGATTGGAGCGCCGAACCGCTGCGCATCGCTCCGCAGGTGTGCGTCAACAGCCCCGGCCTGCAAGCTGCCGTGCGCGGCCAGGCAGCCATCATCGGCGGCGCGCTGGCGGATGGCGTCGCCCTGCTTCAGGCGCAGGGCAGGGCGGCGTTGTTTGCCGGCGTGATTGCCGGGTGGGAAACGCAGATCGGGCGCGACTATGCAACCGGCCAGTACCTCGGTTACTGCGCCCTCACCAACCTCGGCTACAGCGCAGCTCACCCGCCCGCCGACCACGACGCCGCGCTCGTGCAGGTTGTCCAGGATTTCATCGGGCTGTGGGCAGACGCTTTAGCCGGGGCCGGTGTCGATCCCAGCCGTATTTATGCCCACATTGCGCTGACCTCCACCGCTACCTATGCCGCGATGCAGGAGCCGCGCGCCAGCTATGCCCGAATCAATCACTACGCGCTGCCCTCGGTCACGTTCAGCGCGGAAGGCCGCTACCGTCCGGGGTTCAGCACCTATCCCCAGGTGGGGCTTATGCCGCAGCTCTACGAAACGCTTGGGCAGCACGGCAGCCCCGCCTGGGCCTCGGCAGAGGGCGCAAACATCCGGCTGGACCTGCTGAACGCTGGCGGCAGCATGGAGACGTACCTGGCCTGGATGTTTAATCACGGCGCGGCGCTCGTTAACGTCTTCGGGTGGGGCGTGGGCCGTCCGTCAGAACCCAACCCCTTCCGCGACGCCGCCCAGTCGCCCGACGCTGTGGCCGCCTACCGCAAATTCCTCGCGGGGGAGCCGCTGGCCGAGGAGCCATACACCTTCTCTGACCTGCCCACCCGCATTCAGCGCATCCAGGCCGATCTCCCCGGCTGGCTGCCGGAACATCCCGGACGCCAGGCGCACATCGCAGCGCTGATGGGACGTTTGCAGGCCGCGCTCCAAACCGGTGACCTGCCCGAAGCCAGCCGCCTCGCAGATGAAATCCTGGCGATCATCGGCACGGAGTAACGGCGGCAGCGGCGGGGTGTATCGCGGTGCGTTTGGGCTGCGCGAACCGTGCCGCGCGTGTTACCATAGGCGTCTGCAAGACCCCACACGGGCAGAGACCGAAGGCAGTGAGCTATGACGACTAAAATCATCGGCATCGGCGACAGCGGCGTTAAAATCGTCAACCGCATGCACGCAGAAGGATTCAACGGGCTGAGCTATGCCGTCATCAATACAGGCGATCTGACCCACGCGAAGGCCAGGGTGCGCGTGCAGATCGGCGACCTGGGCACGGGCGGTCTCGTGGATCACGGGCGCAGGGCCGCCGAAGCCCATGAAGACGAAATCCGGGCGGCGCTGCGCTCGGCGGGGCGCGTGTTTATCGTCGGCGGCTTAGGCGGCGGCACAGCCACCGGCGCGATTCCGGTCGTGGCGCGCTGGGCGCTGAATTTCGTCATCCCCACCAACATCATCGTAACGCTCCCGTTCCCGTTTGAGGGTCCCCTGCGCGAACAAACCGCCGACCTCGGCCTCGCGCGGCTCCACGATCTGCCCGTAGAGACCATCAGCGGCAACAGCCTGTTCCCGCTGGTGCGGCAGAATCCCACCGTGCAGCAGATCTTCGGGATGCTGGACGGCGTTGTGGCGTGGCGGGTGGCTGCGCACCTCATGCACAGCGCGTAAGACTTTCGCAAGCTTTGCGTCACGGTTCCGTAAGGCACACCGGCTATGGTCTGCGGTGGTGTCTGCTGCTGCGCCCTCACGGCCCGCGCCCTGCCGCGCGCGCTAAGGGTAAGAAGGTGCCAGACGCCACGTCTATGAAACAACCAACGACATGACCCATAAGGAGAATATGCCCATGCGCACACCGCCTGCGATCCTGCTGATGATTCTGGTGACCGCCCTGGTCAGCGCCTGTGCTGGCAGCCCCACGCCTGCCAGCGCCCCCACACAGGCCGCTATACCTACCGAACAATCCGCTGCTGACACCGCCGCCACCGAAGAAACCGCCACCGGCGACACCGCCGCCACCGAAGAAACCGCCACCGGCGACACCGCCACCGGCGACACCACGACCGGCGAAGCCGCACAGTCCAGCCTCCCGGCCTGGATGACCCAGCCGCTTACCGATGCCGCCAGCGGCGCAGCTTTCACGCTGGCAGATTACAGCGGGCGCACAGTTTATGTGGAGCCGATGGCCACCTGGTGTACCAACTGCCGCGCCCAGCTTAACAACGTCGCCGCGGCGCGGCCACAGATCACGGCAGATGTCGTGATTATCGCGATCAGCGTGGGGGAAAACATCAGCAGCGAAGACCTGGCCAGTTACGCGCAGGAACGCGGTTTCGATTGGACGTTTGCGGTGGCCACCCAGGAATTCATGGCCGCGCTGGTGGATGAATTCGGGCGCGCAGTGCTCACGCCGCCCTCTACCCCGCACTTCGTCATCCGCCCAGACGGCACGTTTTCCCCGCTCAGCACCGGCATCGAATCGCCAGATGCAGTTGCCGCGTTCATCAACAACGGCGGGGCATAAGCGGTGGACGAACTGCTTACCGGCTTCACGCTCGGCAACGCCGCCATCCTCACCAACGTCTGCCTGCTGCCGCTTTACCCTGGGTTGATCGCGTTTCTGGCCGGGAACGCCAGCGGCAGCGAACGCAAAGCCGCGACGGGCTGGTTCGGGGCGCTGGTGCTGGCTGGCATCCTCACCATGATGCTGCTGGTCGCGCTGGTGATCTACCTGCTTCAGGTATCGTTCGGCGCGGTGCTCACCGGCCTGCTGCCCGTCATCTATGGGCTGGTGCTGCTGCTGGGCCTGCTGATGCTTACCGGGCGCAACCCGTTCGCACAGTTGACGACCGTGCAAGCACCCATCCTGAAGAATCCATATGCGACGGCCTATGTGTATG
>CAZQIJ010000486.1:0-3686 GCA_964592955.1 uncultured Anaerolineaceae bacterium | reverse complement strand
CCGCCCGACCGCCGTCGAATCCCACGGAATCGTAAACTCAATCAGGTTGTTGGAGATTATGCCGTCGCGGATGACGCTGGCCAGCGGTGAGGGCGGCGCACGGTTCGCATCATACACACCCAGCAGCCGCGCAACGGGGATGATCAGCGTCCCCTGCAGCAGCACAGAGGTCAGCACGATGAAAAACACCAGGTTAAACAGTGTATCTGCACGATCCAGCCCGGCGAGCAGGGGGAACGTCGCCAGGATAATGGGCGCGGCCCCGCGCAGCCCCACCCAGGCGATGAAGACCTTCTCGCGAAAGCGCAGCGTGGTGAAGCTGAGCGCCAGCAATATGCTGAGCGGGCGCGCGGCCAACAGCAGAAACAGGGCTGTGGCCACGCCCATCCCGGCCACGTCAGGCAGTTCAGACGGGTAGACCTGAAGCCCCAGCGTGAGGAACATGGCAATCTGCATCAGCCAGGCCACACCATCGTGGAAGGCCAGCAGGCTGTGTTTGTGGATGAACTTATGCTGCGCCAGCACCAGCCCGGCCAGATACACCGCCAGAAAGCCGTTACCGCCCAGTGCCGAGGTCAGGCCATAGGTCAGCAGCACAAAGGCCGTGGTCAGCACCGGGTACAACCCGTCGTATTCCAGGCGCAGCCGGTTAAGCGCCAGCAGCGTGACAAAGCCCAGCCCAAGCCCCAGTATGGCACCAATGCCCATTTGCAGCACAAAGCGCGGCAGCAGCAGCAGCGGCGAAGCGTCTGGCGTGGTGATGAGCGTAATCATGACCAGGGTAAGGAAAACCGCCATCGGATCGTTGCTGCCGGATTCGAGCTCGAGCAGCGGTTTAAGGCGGCCTTTAAGGTTCACCCTCTGCCCACGCAGGACCGAGAACACTGCCGCGGCGTCGGTCGATGAAATAATCGCCCCCAGCAGAATGCCCTCCGCCCACGAGAAGCCGAAGACAACCCGCACAAACGCACCCACACTCAATGCCGTGATCAGCACACCCAGGGTTGCCAGCGCCACGCCCTGTGCCAGCACGGGGCGAATCGTGTACCAGTCGGTATCCAGGCCGCCGGAAAACAGGATGAAGATCAGCGCGATGACGCCGATCGACTGAGCCAGAAACGGGTCGTCGAAGTAGAGCCCGCCTGGGCCATCAGACCCGGCGAGCATCCCCACCAGCAGAAACAGCAGCAGCGCGGGCACACCGAGCCTTACGGCGGCTTTGCTGGCGAGGATGCTCAGGATAAGGACGGTGGCCGCGATGAGCAGTATGTTTTCGAAGGTCATCATTCGGCAGTGGCAAGCTGCACCCACTCATCCAGTGTGTGGGTTTCGGCAGGCGGCGGGGGCGGCAGGTGCGCCATAAACTGAGCGGCGCGCTTGAGCGTGTCGTCCCAGGATGCGGGGTTGCGGCGCACGAATGCGGCCAGGGCTGCGGCACGCTCCACATCACCGCGCTGGTACCACACCTGCGCCATGCCCAGCAGGTGACGCAGGGTCTGCAAAACCGACTCTGCGCCATGCGCCACACGAATCGCTTCGCGATAGTAGCGCGCCGCAGCCTCGATGTCATGCTGGGCGAGTGCTGCTTCGCCCAGCACATAGGCCAGCCCGCTTTCCCCCCAGGGGAAGATCATGTCGCGCATTGTGTCGCGCGCGTGGTCGGCATGCTCAGCCACCGCGTCAAAATCGCGCTGCGTGACGGCTATCAGTGCCAGAAAGATGTGCGACCACACAATGCCTTCTTCGTCGCCCAGTTCCAGGAAGGTCTGAAGGCTCTGGCTGTAATGCATGCGGGCCAGCTCATAGTTATCCTCATACAATTCGCGCCACGCCAGGTTGTAGGTCACCCAGGCCGCGCCGCGACGATCCCCCCGGCGAACGGCATCCTGGAGCATGGTTTCCATGACTGCCAGCGAGGCAACGCGCTGTTCGCGCACGATGGTGTCCTGGTCGGTAGCATCGAACGCGTTCCAGTCCAGCATGTAGATGATGTCGCCCATGCGTTCATGCATCCCCAGGCTTTCTGTCAGCGGCAGCAGCCGCTCCAGGTAGCCCCGTGCCGCGTTATGGTTGCCCAGCGTGAACATGTGCTCAGAGAGCAGGTCGAGGGTGTGTGCAATGCCAGACGTGTTGCCGATGGCTTCAAACAGCGCCAGCGCCTGTGTGTAGGTCTGGCGGGCTTCGGCATAGCGGATCTGCATGTGCAGGACGCTGCCCAAGGATAGCGTGGCAGAAGCCACACCCCACCGGTCGGCGGCAGCTTCAAACAAAGCCAGCGCCTCGCGGATCAGCGCTTCGGCCTCGGTGTTTTCCCGCCCCACACGGCGCTTAGGAAAGCTCAGCAGCATAAGCCCCGTCGGCACTTCGGCACGGTGGGGATGCTGGCGCAGAATCGCTTCAGCATTGCTGGTGAGGCGGTCAATCTCGGTCTGGTGGCGCGAACGCTGGTACGGGAGCGCGACACAACTCCACAGCAGCGCCAGCAGGATGCGCTCGTCCTCGTCGGGGCTGTCCGCAGTGAGCTGCGCGGCGGTATTATCAAAAAGCTCGGTGATGTCTTCGAAATAGGTGCGCACAGAGCGGAAGTGAAACAGCGCTGGCAGCATTTTGAGCAGCGCCGGGTAGTGGCGGTCATGCTGGTGGAACAGCCACGCGCTGCGCAGATTGTCAATTTCGAGCGCGATATCGTTGAGTGCGGCGATCTCTTCTGCACCTTGCAGCCGGTTGTGCTGGCGCTGCAACCACGCCGCGAAGTAATCCGCGTGGCGCTGGCAGGTTTCGCCGCTGTCGGTCTGCTTCTGCTGGGCATACTGGCGCAGCAGTTCGTGCATGTCGAAGCGACCGTCTTCGCTGCGGTAGATCAGCGATTTCTCAACCAGCATCAGCAGGGTCACCAGCGACGCCTGCGCCACTTCGGCTGCCGCTTCCAGCGTGAAGCCGCCCCTGAAAACGGAGAGCCGCCCCAGCACGCGCTGTTCCTGGTCGGTGAGGCGCTGCCACGAAGACTCAAAGACGGCGCGCAGGCTGCGGTGCCGCTCTGGAATGTTGCGCGCAGAGGTGGTCAGAAAGTCCAGGCTGTTCTGAATTTCGCGGGCGATCTCGCGCACCGTCAGCAGCCTGACCCAGCTTGCCGCCAGTTCCAGGCCCAGCGGCATCCCCTCCACCATGCGGCAGATGGCGGCCACGTCGCGCACAGTCTCCGCCGTCAGCGCAAAGTCTGCACGCACGCGCATGGCCGTGCTCACGAACAGGCGCACGGCCTCGTAGGTTTCCGGCAGGTCAGCGCCTGGGGACTCGTTATCGACCGGGTATGCCAGCCCGCGCATTTCGAACAGCCATTCTTCGCGCAGGTTGAGGCGCTCGCGCGAGGTCACCAGGATATTGACCTGGGGCGCATTTTCCAGGATATGGGTCAGCAGCGGCGCGCCGTCCAGCAGATGCTCGAAGTTATCCAAAATCAGCAGCAGGTTTTTCTGGCGCAGCGCGTCCAGCAAACGCTGTTCGGCGTTCTCGGTTGCGTCTCCCACAAAGGGCAGCGCCGCCGCGATGCTCGAAATAATGTAGTCTGCGTCGCACAACGGGGCCAGCGAGATGAAATACGCGCCGTCTGGAAACAGGTTCTGGGACGCGGCGCTTTCCAGCCCAACCTGGATGGCGAGGCGCGTTTTGCCCATCCCACCCGGCCC
>CAZQIJ010000485.1:0-3693 GCA_964592955.1 uncultured Anaerolineaceae bacterium | reverse complement strand
CACCTGTGCGGCGCTCAACCCGGACAACGCAGGCGTTGTCCCTACCCTGCCCCCTACGCCTTACCAGCCCTCACCCCCTGCCCCCTCTCCCCGCCGCTGCGCTGGGCGAGGGGGGAAATGCCCACCGTTACAGGGACATGGTCCCGGTGGCGACGGGCGATTGCGCTGTAGGGACGCGCTACAGCGCGCCCACCGACCGCAACCCGGACCGGCCATTTCATCGCGTCGTTGACGTAGGGACGAGGCCCGCCTCGTCCGCCCCAAAATCCGGCGGATTTCAATGGCTTGATCCATGAGGTGTTACGGCGGGGGCTTCATCCCCCAAACTCCGCCAGCAGCGCCGTCGCCACCGTATCCAGGTCCAGCGCTTCGCCGTGCTTCAGGGCCGCTTCCAGCGCGTCGGCAGGCATGGCTGCTTCCAGAAGCGGCAGCAGCACCGCCATGCGCGTGTCTTCGTTGGCTGGGTCGCCCATCGAATGTTGGCGCGCCAGGCCGACCAGCGCCGCGGCGCGCGCTGCATTGTCGCGCTGAAGCAGCAGCCAGCCGAACCCCGCCACCGCTTCGACGATGACCTCCCGGCGGCCTAATGACCGTCCGAGCGCCAGCGCCTGGCACAGCGTGGACTGCGCGCGGCTGTCCCCCAGGCGAATATAGATGAAGCCCAGGTTCGTGAGGGTGTTGGCCACGTTCCACCCGTCGCCGATGCGCCTGCCGATGTCGATGGCCTGCGTGTAGTAGGTGGCGGCCCTGGCGTAATCCTTGCGCCCGAAATCGTCCTCCATCGTGCCCAGATAATCCAGCGTGAGCGCGATGCCGCGAATATCCCCGGTGGATTGATACAGCGCCATGCTTTGCAGATAATAGGACTCCGCCTGCGCGTAATCCTCCTGCAGCGAAGCCAGAAAACCGAGGGCGTGCAGGCAGGTGGCGATGCCGCGCGTGTCGTCGCGCTGCTGGTAGATGGCGAGGCTCTGGCGCAGGTAATCGCCAGCCTCCGGGTAAACGCGCTGCCATGTGGCCAGCCATCCCAGCTCTGTGAGGCAGGCCGCGACGCCGTTCTCATCCTCCGCCGTCTGGAAGAAGGCGAGGCACTGGCGCGCGTAGGCTTCGGACTGCGCGTACTGCTGCTGCACGCTGGTGATCCACGCCAGCTCAAACAGGCTTGCGGCGATGGCGCGCTCATTCTGCAGCGTCTGCGCCAGCGCCAGCGCCTCTGACGCCAGCCGGTGTGTTTCGTCCACATGGCCGCGGCACCCATGACTTCGCGCCAGCGCATTCAGCAGGGCCACGCGGCGGCTATCCTCCGCTGGCAGCAGCGCCAGGCCGCGTTTAAGCAGCGCGTCTGCCCGGTCATATTCCGCGCTAACGCGCACCAGGACATCCGCGACCTGCGCCAGGTAGTGGGTTGATTTGTCCACATCACCGGCGTCGTGCCAGTGCTCCAGCAGCGCTTCGTTAAAGCGGGTGTCGCCAGGATACACCGCCTCGATGGCCTCTGCCACCTGGCGGCTGAGGCGGGCACGCTCATCCGGGGCGAGTTCGGCCAGCAGCGCCTCGCGGATTTTATCGTGGCTGAAGCGCCACACCCCTTCCACCACTTCCAGCGCCGCCGCGTTGGCACACAGCAGCAGGAACTGTTCGCGCTGGGCGGCGGCCTGTGGATGCAGCCGGTCAATGATGGCCAGGTCTAGCTGCCGCCCGGCCACCGCCACCGGCATCAGCCACGTGCGGATGTCTTCGCGCAGCCGCCCCAAACGCCGCGCGACCACCTGCTGCACCCCGCCCGCGAAGACCTGCGCGGGCAGCGTCACACTGCCCACCGCCGCCAGGCTTCCGGCGTGCTCTGCCAGCGCGCGCACCACCTCCACCATAAAGAAGGCGTTCCCTTCGGTTTCGCGCTGAAGCATCCCGATGATCTCTGGCCGTGTGCCTGGCGTGCCAAGCATAGACTCGCTCAGCCGCGCGATGGCACCGGCATCCAGGCGCGCCAGGCGCAGCACCTCCATGCCCGGCAGTTCGTCCGGGAGTTCGGGGCGTTCGTCGTCGCGGTACGTGCCCAGCACCAGCACAGGCGCGAGCTGGTCGCGCACCAGCAGCATCTGCCGCAGCACCGCCAGGCTTTCTGACGCCCACTGCAAATCTTCCAGAATCAGCAGCGTCGGCAGCGGTTGGCGCTTGAACAGCTCAACGAGCGTCAGAATGAGGCGCTGCTGCTGCGCGCTGCCAGCCAGTTCGGGCGCATCCGCAACCTCACGGTCCAGCAGCGTGCCGATATCTGGCACCAGCGCCTTGAGGATGCTGGCCTCCAGGCTGGTGAGGGGGGCAGACAGCACCAGGCGGCGCACCGGGTCGCGCCAGACCTGGTAAGGCAGCCCGCCATCTGCCGTGCCCTGACCGCGCAGCACTATCGCGCCGCTCACCTGCGCGCGGATGCGCAGTTCGTCCACCAACCGCGACTTGCCCACGCCAGATTCCCCCCCCACCAGCCAGAACGCGGTGCCGCCGTCCAGCACCGCCTGCAGCACGTCGCGCAGGTGGCGCAGTTCGTCATCACGCCCCACAAAGGCGGACGCCTGCAGCACGCTCTCGCGGATCGCGGCGCTTTCGGCTGGCAGGGGCTGATCGGTGGCGAACGACAGCGCGTGGATGACATCGTAGGCGCTGTCCCAGCGGGCATCTGGCGCTTTGGCCAGCAGGCGATCCAGCACGGCGGCCAGCGCCGGGTCGAGGCTGGTGGTATCGGGCGCTTTGTGCAGCACGCCGCTCAGCAGTCCCATCATGTTCTTGCCGCCATACGGGTGCCGCCCAACGAAGATCTCATAGGCGATGACGCCCACCGCATACAGGTCAGACGCCACAGAAGCCGGGGTGCCGGTCAGCAGTTCTGGCGCGATGTAGCTGAGAGTCCCGGCGATCTGGTCGCTTTCCGCCGCCATCGGCTCTGTGATGCTCTGCGCCAGGCCGAAATCCAGCACGCGCACCTGCCCCGCCGCCGTGACCAGCACATTGGCCGGTTTGAGGTCACGATGGAAGACGCCGCGCCGGTGCAGGTAATCCAGCGCCAGCAGCATTTCATACAGCAGGCGCACGCGCGTTGGCAGCGGTGCGTCCTTCGCCGCGTCGGTGATCGTGCGCGCAGCGGTGAGCAGTTCCATCGTGAAGAAGGGGTGCCCGGCGGCGTCGAAGCCGTAATCCAGCACGCTGATGATGTGGGGATGGCGCATGCCGGCCAGCGTGCGGAATTCCAGGGCGAGCGCCAGACGCGGATCGGTGGCGGCGGTGCTGGCGCTGAACTCGCGCTGTGTTTCTGGCACCAGCACGCGCTTCAGCGCCACGTGCCGACGGGTGAGACGGTCGAGCGTGCAGTAAACCGCGCCCATCCCGCCCTGACCCAGCGGGGCAAGGAGCTGGTAGCGATTGGCGATAACGGGGTGCATGGGGGCTTGCATAGTGGCTCCTGGCGTGATACTCCAAGCATTCCCTGTATTATAGCGCGCTGGGGATATTGCCGCTGAAGATCGTCGGCATTTCCCCGCTCTCCCCTACAGCCAATTCGCCCTCACCCCCTCAGTCCCCCGCTCATAGCGAAGCGCCCAGGCGAGGGGGCAGGGGGTGAGGGCTGGTAAGGCGTGGGGGCGGGGTAGGGACAACGCCTGCGTTGTCCGCGTTGAGCGCCGCACAGGTGCCAGGGGC
>CAZQIJ010000484.1:0-3697 GCA_964592955.1 uncultured Anaerolineaceae bacterium | reverse complement strand
GGGCAGCGCCCCTATACACGCGATGTGCGTTTCACCCTGCATCTTAAACTTGTCCGGGTACTGGCCCGCTGCCAGTTCTTTGTCTGCAACAGCCTTACGTATTCGTCGCAGCTTCTTCGAGCAGCGCGAGGAACTCGTCCCATTCGTCGGGTTCAAAGTTGAGGATCACGCCGGAGAGTTCCAGATAGGTGAGCACAGTATCATCTTCGTCGGTTTCCAGGTAGATGACGTAATTGTCTGTTTCTGCCAGCGGGTCGGCCTGCACGCCATCTTTCGGCACACGCTCCACCAGGCTCAGCAGTTCAAGCCATTCCTCGCGGAAGAAGTGCAGGGTCACGTTGCCCAGTTCAACGTGATAGGCGCGTTCGCCTTCATCTTCTGAATACCACGCGACGTAATTCTCGGTTTCCCCAATCGTATCGGTCGGAACTTCGTTGCCAGCCATAGCCAACCAGGTCTCCTTTCGAGCAAACACTGCAAACCAGAACCGCGCATTATAACACCGGTGCGCCGCGTTCGGGGCGGCACAGCGCAGAATACCAACTCTCGCTATAATGAACGTGTCTGGTCGTGAAACCTATGGAGTACGTGATGAAACGTCTGCTTCTGCTTCTGGTCATGCTGCTGTTAGTTTCCACCGTTCACGCAATTGATCTTAAGACCGGCCCACAAGCGCTTTCGGTTTATTTCCCAGAGGAAACCGTGCTCTTCGCCAGTATCCGTATCGACGAAGGCTTCATCGAGCAGTTGGATACGCTGAGCACCACCATCGCCACGCAGATTCCGGAATCGGTGGGCGCACCCACATTAAGCGGCACGCTGCGCGATGCATTCGCTGAGAGCGGCGTGGATTTCGATGCTTTCATCGGGTTCCTGGGCGATTACGCCGCCCTGGGCTTCATCACGCTCGATCCCAGCGCCGCGTCCCAGGACAACGGCTACCTTGTGGCGCTGCTGGATGACCGCGCGGCAGCAGAGAACTTCTTCCAGTCCAACACCGAGGCAGAATACACGGCCAGCACCGAAGGTGACTACACCGTCTATACCACCACAGCGAACACGGCCAAGGTGGCCTTTGGCACCGATGTCCTGATTGTTACTTCTACGCAAGACACAGCGCTGCCCGTGCTGCCCCTGGTCACTTCGCTGCAAGACAGGCCGCAGTATGTTGCAGCCGCCGGCCAGCTCCCGGCAGATGCTTACAACCTCGTCGTCTACATGGACCTGGCTGGGATCATGGCCAGTACGCCACAGACCCCCGGCTTCGAAGTCGGCGGTTCGCTGGCGCTCGGCTTCACCATCCAGGATGCTGCCTCGCTGACCATCGACGCCGTCCAGACCCCCACCAGCGCAGGCAGCGCGGGCGCGGCAGACATCGACCCGGCCTTTACCCGCTTCATCCCTGAACGGACTTCGGCGTTCATCCATGCCACCGATTTCACCAGCCTCTTTAACAACACGCTGATGTCCCTGGCGGATCTCAGCGCCGCGCCAGGCAGCACGCCAGACGTGCGCGAACAGGTCGTTCAGGGGCTGATGTCGCTGGGGATTGACCTCGACGCCGACCTGCTGAGCTGGACGACCGGCGATTATGTGCTGATGACGCGCACCGACGTTCGGGCTGGCATTGAAGGGCTGATGAGTGGCGGTTCGTTTGACATCAACACGCTGCTGGATTTCGGCATTGTTTTCGAGGCGACCGACCCCACGAAGGCGCAGGCTTTTGCCACCAAGCTCGGTTCACTCTTTACGCTGTTTCTGGGGAGTGCCGAAGGCCTTACCGTGACCACCGAACCCTTTGCGGGCAGTACCGCTACCGTCATCAACGTGCAGACCGAAGCCGCGCCCGGTATGCAGATCAACTACGACATTCTGATTGGTGCCAACGACGAGATCTTCTTCATCGCCAACCGTCGCGCCGCCGAAGCCATCACGTCTGGCGCGAACCCCATCACCAACAGCGCGGCCTATACCGCGGCCAGCGCCTACCTGCTGCCGAACCCGACCTCGGTCTGGTACACGGACGGTGAAGGTTTTGTGGCTGTGGTGGGCGGCGGCGTCGTGGGTACGCTGGCATTCTTAGGGCCGTCCATTGGCAGCGTGTTCGAGAATCAGCTTGATCAGCTCAACGGTCAGTCTGGCGCGCTGACACCGCAGGCGCAGCCCATCGCCCAGGGGGGCACGCCAGAAATTCAGGCGGTCCTGAACGCCATCAACCTCATCGAAAGCAGCACCATCAGCACCAGCGTCGCGCCAGATGGCTCCAACATCGTGCGCGCGGTGCTCACCTACCGCCGCGCTGCGCAGTAAACCACCCGGCATAAACGCCTGACGGGGAGACGATGCAGTCTGGACGATGCAGTCTCCCCGTTTTTATTTTTCGGCGCTTGTCGCCTATGGGTGCAGGAGATCACGTGAAACCCACGCCATGCAGCAAGGTATGGCTAAATAGACCCCTGGCACAGCAGCAGGATGCGTATAACGGGGTCACAGCGGCACTGCCCCTGAACCCTTCAGCATAAGTCCTGCGCTTACACTCACGAATCCAGGATTTCGATATTGCGCACCAGCAGCAGGACGGCTTGCAGGTCTTCAGGCGTTAGCACGTTGCCCCAGGCAGGCATAACCGTGTTGATGACGCCGTTGGTGACAATCTGCAGCAGTTCGTCGTCTGTGCGGTTGCGCACGTCGTCTGTGGCCAGGCTGGGGATGCCGGGCGCGCCCTCGCCATAGGTGCCATGACACGCCGAACAGTACATCGAAAACAGGCTGCGACCGCGTTCCAGCGGTGTGGGCGGTTCAGGGTTCAGCAGCGCCAGCGTCACCGCTTCGTCATACGACATCGTAAATTCACCCGTCAGCGGGGCATCCAGCGCCACATCACCATAAAACTTGACCGTACACGCGGTGACGTTGACCTGGAAGTAGGCGTCGGTGGGGCTGGCTATCACGCCGCTTATGCCCTCAGCCTCCAGGGACTCGAATGTAATATTACAGCCGTTCTGCTGAATGAGCGTCAGCGCGGACTGTGGGATTTCGGGATTGTTGGGATAAATCGAAAGCATACCGCTGACGCTGCCACCTTCGGCCACATCCATCCACAATTGCACAGGGGGGTAGGCTTCGGCTTCGGTCGTGAACGTGCGCCACAGCCAGCGCCCGGTTTGCGCGCTGCTGGGATCAATGGCGATCACGGGCGTGGGAATGTACTGAGCGAGCGCCGGTGCCATGACCGGCGTTTGCGGGGTGGCGTAGGTGCCACACGCGCTCATCATGACGATCAGCAGGGCAGTGAATACGATGAACAGCAGGGGAAGCAGTCGGTTGGCCATCATTGCGATCTCCACGCGGGAAGTGGGATACGGGGTGAAGGGGATGCACAGGCACCTGGCCTGTGCATACCGTGCAGCGCAAACCTACGACTGACTAGCGATCCAGTTCGCGGATGGCAACTTCGATGTCGGCATCCGTGCCGGTGCCCAGTTCGATCCATTCGATTTCGAAGACATGTTCCGCGCCCGTGCCGCCGGTCTGGGTGACCTTGCCAGCGTACAGGGTACCGGCAGAGAGGTCGCCAGCTTCCGCCGCAACGAACTTGAACAGCATGACGTTCGAGCCGTCGTCGCCGAAGTAGACGGTGCGTTCGTCGGCAGCCACAAACGAATTTTCGTGGCTGAAGCGGCCCATCGCATAGCGC
>CAZQIJ010000483.1:0-3707 GCA_964592955.1 uncultured Anaerolineaceae bacterium | reverse complement strand
CAGCATTCGTCTCATGGGGTCATCTCCTGGTTAACCATCTGATGTTGTTGTATACGTTGGATGATGTTGGTGTGGATTTGCCGATGCAGGCAAGCTTAACACAGAGTTGCCTGCCCCGCATGCCCATTACCGGGTCTCTTCTGTACTGATCATTTTTGCAGCGCTGCTGGGTGTCGCGTTTGTCTATAGTGCCCAAATTTCTTCCACGAAATTGCGGTGTCTTCTCATGAGCGTTACAATCTCCCCAATCCTTACCTGTGTGCTGGATCAAGCTCACATGGGGAAACTAACCTACAAGTTTAAGGAGTGTTTCATGTCTAAGAAATTGTTTGCTTTGTTACTGGTGTTTGCAATGGTCTTTGTGGCCGGTCTCAGCCTGGTGACCGCCCAGGACGAAATGGGGATGGAAGCCGTTCCTCCCACCGAATGCCCAGAAGGTGAAGGTGTCGTCACCGTAGCTGCTGGCGCAGTCGGCATCGAACTCGAACTTGCGCAGCAGGCCGCTGCTGCATTTATGGAAGGCTGCCCGAACATCACGGTAGAAGTCCTGGAAACACCTGATTTGGCCACCGACCGTCTCGGCCTGTACCTCCAGTTCCTGGAAGCGCAAAGCCCGGAAGTCGATGTCTACCAGATTGATGTGATCTGGCCCGGTATCCTGGCTGAACACATGGTTGACCTTTACGCGTATGCCGACGAAGATACGGTCGCTGGCCACTTCCCCGCCATTGTCGAAAACAACACGGTCGATGGTGCGCTGATCGGTATCCCGTGGTTTACCGATGCCGGCCTGCTGTACTTC
This sequence comes from uncultured Anaerolineaceae bacterium, assembly GCA_964592955.1. Classification (GTDB taxonomy): domain Bacteria; phylum Chloroflexota; class Anaerolineae; order Aggregatilineales; family Phototrophicaceae; genus CAZQIJ01. The sequence continues at coordinate 2,905 of CAZQIJ010000483.1, read as the reverse complement.
CGCACAGACCTGCTGGAAAAATATGGCCTCGAAGCACCCACCACCTGGGATGAACTCGAAGCTGCTGCCCAGACCATTCAGGACGGCGAACGCGCCGAAGGCAATGCGGATTTCTGGGGTTTCGTGTGGCAGGGTAACGCCTATGAGGGCCTGACCTGCGACGCGCTCGAGTGGCAGGTTTCGCACGGTGGCGGCCCCGTCATCATGGCAGACGGTGTCATCAATGTCAATACGCCTGAATTCATCTCTGCGCTGGAACGCGCCGCCGGTTGGGTGGGTGGCATCAGCCCTGAGGGTGTGACCAGCTATGCCGAAGAAGATGCACGCGGTGTCTTCCAGGCAGGTAACGCGGCCTTCATGCGCAACTGGCCCTATGCCTACTCCCTGGGCAATGCCGAAGACAGCGCCGTGGCTGGCCTGTTCGATGTCAGCCCGCTGCCAGCTACCGAAGGCAACCCGAACGCCGCGACCCTGGGCGGTTGGCAGCTTTCTGTTTCGCGCTATTCTGATAACCAGGATGCCGCTGCTGCAGTAGCCCTGTACATGGCGTCCCCCGAAGAACAGAAGCGTCGCGCCATCGTCGGTTCATACAATCCGACTGTAATGTCGCTCTATGAAGATGAAGATGTTCTCGCAGCCGTGCCGTTCTTCGGCAGCCTGTTCGATGTGTTCACCAGCGCGGTGGCACGTCCGTCCACCATCACCAGCACGCAGTACAATGATGTCTCTGTGCTGTACTTCAATGCGGTTCACAGTGTCCTGACGGGTGGTGCCGATGCACAGACCGCGGTCGAAGACCTGGAACTGGAACTGCTGGAGCTGCTGGGCGAAGAGAATTTCAGCCTGCCTGAATAGGCCCGGTTAAACTGTTGATGTAAGTCTTCCGGGTGGGTTTATCAAGTGAGATAAGCCCACCTTTTTTATTCCAGACTGCTCTTTATTAAGGGTTATGCAATGTTGGTAAAAGATCAGAAAAGTATTCAAACCCAACTTCCGTTCCTGCTGCTCATCAGCGGCTTCTTTATAACGCTGGGCGTGGTAGCTATTCTTACCCTGCTCATCGCCGTGCCGCGTGATCCACTCATCACAGCAGCCATCAACCACGAAGAGAGCAGTTTTGGGCGGGTGGCGCTCGCCTTCATGGACAGCTTCGGATTGGTTCTGCCCGCGCTGCTCATTGGCATCGGGCTGTACTTGATTCGGCTTGGGTTACGGTTTTCGCAGCGGCAGATTTCAGCCGCGACGTGGGCCAGGCAGGTGGCCCTGTGGCTGCTGGTCGCGGCGTTTTATTTTGGCGCGCAGGATGCAGCGCGGGTCGTCACGGGGGGGGTTCTGGTTGACCGCCTGTTGTCCATTGTGCTTTCGCTGCTGGTGGGCGCAGCCGCCACCTTCACAATGATATGGATCAACCGCAACGAAGCTACTTTTGCGGGGGCGGAAACCCTGTCTTCGCGCAACAGTCGCATCGCATGGAACCTGCTCATTCCCACAATCCTGGTTCTGATTGTGGTCGCACTGCGCCCCTTGGAGCAGACGTTTATCGCAAGCCTGACGGATCGCAGGTTTGCCAGCAGCGCAGAGACGCAGTTTGTGGGCTTCGAAAACTATGCGCAGCTTCTGGGTATTCGTTTCGACCTCATCCCGCAGTGCGACGCAACCGCCACCATTCGCGGCTGCCCGGAGACACTGGAAACCACCGAAGACGGCACACCGGAAGTCCGGTTTCCGCGATCCCGTGATTATCTGGAACCGGAGTACCGCAGTTACGGCTACCAGGAAGTCAACATCATCGAACTGCCGGGAACGCGCCTGGTTCTAAGCGCCCGCGACCGCGATTTCATCCAGGCCATTGGCAATACACTGACCTTCACACTGCTCTCCGTCACGCTGGAACTGACCCTGGGTCTGTTTATTGCGATGGTGGTGAACTCCAAATTTGTTGGGCGCGGGCTGCTGCGCACCGCCATGCTCGTCCCCTGGGCCATCCCCACGGTGGTTTCTGCACGCCTGTGGGAAGTGATGCTGCGCGATAACCAGTCTGGCATCGTCAATTCGCTGCTGGTTGATGTGGGTATTCTGGAACGCGCCAATGCCTGGCTTGCCACCAGTGACCTACAGCTTGTTTCGGTGGTGCTGGTAGACGTATGGAAGACAACCCCGTTTATGGCGCTGATCCTGCTGGCGGGGCTTCAGCTTATTCCTTCTGACATCTATGAAGCGGCTGGCGTTGATGGCGCGAACAAGGTTCGCCAGTTCTTCAGCATCACGCTGCCGCTGCTGCGTCCCACCATCGCGGTCGCACTGGTCTTCCGCACGCTGGACGCCATCCGCGTGTTCGACGTGTTTCAGGTACTGCTCGGACGTCAGAAGCTTTCGATGGCCACCTACAACTACGAAAAGCTGATTCAAAGCCAGGAGTTTGGCTACGCTTCTACCATCGGGGTGGTGATCTTCGTGATTATTCTCCTGTTTACTGTGCTCTATGTGCGCATGCTGGGGGTGCAAACCGAATGACAGCCAACACACTGCGACAAAGCCTGCTGCGCGCTGGCTTCTGGTTTCTGGTGATTCTGATTCTGATCTACACCATGTTCCCGTTCTACTGGGCGTTTGTTTCGTCCCTGAAGACCGAGAACCAGGTTATTCAGAAGGCGGAGCTTTTTCCCACACACGCGCTGACCTGGGAGAACTACAGGAGCGTTTTCGCCAATGACCAGTTCATTAATGGGCTGGTGAACAGCACAATCGTGTCTTCTGTATCGGTACTGCTGGCGCTTGTGGCAGGATCGTTCGCCGCTTATGCGCTGGGTCGAATTCAGTTTCGCGGTCGCACGCTGATGCTGTATGCCGTGCTGGCGATGACGATGTTCCCGCAGATCTCGATCCTTTCCGGGCTGTTCGATAT
>CAZQIJ010000482.1:0-3712 GCA_964592955.1 uncultured Anaerolineaceae bacterium | reverse complement strand
CCTATGCCCACAGCAAAGGCGTGGTACACCGCGACCTTAAGCCGAGTAACATTATGCTGGATGAGGTGGGCCATGCGTACCTTACCGATTTCGGCCTGGCAAAACTCATTAACAGCGACGCCCAGGTGACGCGCACAGGGAATATCGTGGGTACCCCGGCCTATATGTCGCCAGAGCAGTTGCGCGGGGAGCTGGTGGATCATCGCAGCGACATCTACAGCCTGGGGATTATCCTGTATGAGATGCTCACCGGGCAGCAGCCGTTTGCCAGCGAAAGCAACGACGTGGATTCCATCATCTATAATCACCTGGAGCGCCAGACGACACCGCCCTCGATCCATAATCCCGAGATCCCCGCTGAAATCGAAATGGTGATCCTGCGTGCGCTGGAAAAAGATGCATATAACCGCTTTGACAGTGCGGGCATGATGGCGCAGGCCGTCAAGAAGGCCATTAACCTTGTCTCCAAACCCGGCGAATTTCCGCTGCCCAGCACCCTTAACCGTGCCGCCATGCACACTGAACAGATCCGTCTGCAGAAACGCCGCCGCGCTGGCCTGCTGGGGTTGATGGCGGTTGGGGCCATCGTGATTGTGCTGGCACTCGTCGCGCTTATTCTGCCCAGGCTTTCCGGCGGTGGGACGGTTGTGGTGAGCGCCAACGTCGTCGCCGGGCAGTCTGTTCAGGCCGCCGCCGTCGTTGCCAGCGAAGCGGAATTCGAGCAGGCCCGTGCTGCGTTAGGGGCGCAGGGTTTCATCGCGCTGCTGAACTGCAATATGGAAAGCGAACACAACACCAGCTTCGCCCGCGAAGTAACACAGTTTGCAGAGCAGGGCGGGCTGCGTGTGCGCATCTACGATGCCCAGATGGACGCCTACCGCCAGGTCACCCAAATCGATACAGCGCTGGCTGAGGGCGCGGTCGGCCTTATCCTGTGTCCGCTGGATGTTGGCCTGCTGGCCAGCGCGCTTTCAGAACTCGAAACGCGCAGGTTTCCCCTTGTGATGGGATCAGCGGAAGGCGCAGGGGCCTATAGTGCCGTCATCCTGGCCACCGACCATTACGCCCTGGGTGAACTCGGCGGGCGCTATGCCGGCCAGCTCATCCTGGATCAGTTCGATGGGCAGGGCAGCATCGTCATTCTGGATTATCCCGGCAGTGAACTGCGCGGCGATGGCCTGCGCGCAGGCGTGCGCCAGGTGGTGCCGGATGTAACGCTGGCAGCGCGCGAATCTGGCGGGCTGCGCACCCAGGCCCATAACGCCATCCGCAACCTGATCGAAGACGGTGTCGCCTTCAATTTCATTCTGGCCATCAGCGACGCTGGCGCATATGGCGCGGTGGACGCGCTGGAAGATGCCGGCATCAACCCATCGTCCGTCATGATCGTCAGTATGGATGCCGAACAGCTCGCGCTGCGTTATGTTGCGCAGGGAAATTACATCCATGCCAGCGTCAGTGTAGGCCGTACCGATGCCGCGCGCGCTGGTGTTCATGCAATGGCGAAACTGCTGGCGGGGTCGCCCGTTCCAGCCGCGATTACGATTCCTTTGGGTGAGGTGATCGACCGCCAGTTGATTGTGACGCGCCGCCTGATGGAACGCTAGCCCAGGGGACGAATGTTTTCGCAGCGGCACGGCAAACGTTGTTGGAGTTCTTTCGGACAATGGCTTACAACGACAGGTGATGACGGGCAATCGGCTTTTTGAAGTGGCATGTTCGGTGACAGCAGACGGAGCATACGGTGGGGTCATCTGCACAAAGCAGCAAACTGAGTTCAGACATTCGCTTTCTTGGTAACATGCTGGGCACCATCATCCAGCAGCAGCAGGGCAGCGCAGCGCTGGAGCTGGTGGAAGAAATCCGCGCCGCCGCCAAAGCGCGCCGCAGCGGGGATTCCGCAGCGACAGAGGCGCTGGCCCAGCGCATTGGCGCGCTGTCTCTGGCGGAAAAACGGGTGCTGATCAAAGCGTTTGCCAACTACTTTCAGTTGATCAACATCGCGGAAGATCAGCAGCGCGTGCGCGTGCTGCGCGAACGTGAGCTGTCTGGGTCGCTCGGTGAAACGATTGCCAGCGCGGTCGCTGAGCTTCACAGCGCAGGCTTGAGCGCTGCCGACGTGCGCGCCCTGCTGGAACAGGTTGTAGTGCGCCTCGTGCTCACGGCTCATCCATCAGAAGCCAAGCGCCAGGAAGTCATGATCAAGCTGCGCGACATCGCAGACATGATGCTGATTCTCGAACGCCAGTCGCCGCTGCTCCCGCGCGAGCAGCAGGAATTTGAAGCCGCCATTATCCGGCGCGTGGAACAGCTCTGGCAAACGCGCCCCACCCGCGCTAACCGCGCGACGGTGGCAGACGAGGTCGATTTCGGGCTGTTTTTCATGACCAGCACCATCATGGAAGTCACGCTGGATATTTACGACAGCCTGGCCGAATACCTCCGGCAGCACTATCCCGGCGAGGACTGGACGCGCCTGCCCAACCTGCTGCGCTATGCCTCATGGATTGGTGGTGACCGCGATGGCAACCCCAACGTCACCCCGCAGGTGACACTCGAAACCCTGGAAACCATGCGCCGCCGGGCGCGCCGCGTTTACGAAGGGGATGTCGATTATCTGCGCGAACGCCTGACGCAGTCTGACGAAGAGATCGCGGTCAGCGACGCGGTGCGCGCGCGGCTCGACCCCACCCACCCCGCCGTATCGCGCTATCCCGGCGAAATCTACCGCCAACTGCTCAAGATGATCGCAGACCGCCTCGCCAGCGACCACTACCGCAGCGGGGAAGACCTGCTGGCCGACCTGCTGCCCATCTGGGAGAGCCTGCACGCCCACAAAGGCGGGTTCTCTGCCGACGGCACGCTGAGCCGCCTCATAAAGAAGGTGGAGCTTTTCGGCCTGCACCTCGCGCCGCTGGATATTCGCGAAGACGCGCGCCTGAATGCCGCCGCGGTTGCAGAAATCTTCCGCCATTACCGCATTGTCGAAGATTACCACGCGCTGCCAGAAGATGAAAAACAGCGGCTGCTCACGCGCGAAATCGGCAACCCGCGACCCCTGTTCCCCAGTGAGCCGCGCTTCAGCGAAGCCACCAATCGCATTATCGAGACATGGCGCATGATGGCCCTTGCCCACCAGAAGTATGGCACGGCGGTCATCGATACGGTCATCGCCAGCATGAGCCAGCAGCCCAGCGATGTGCTGACCATGCTGCTGCTGGCCTGCGAAGTGGGTGTACAGGATCACATCGACATCGCGCCGCTCTTTGAAACCGTGGACGACCTCGAAGCCGCACCCCAGGTGATGACAACTTTGTTTGCAAACGCCGTCTACCGCCACCACCTCAACCAGCGCGCTAACCGCCAGCAGATCATGATCGGCTACTCCGACAGCAATAAAGACGGCGGCTACATCACCTCGAACTGGAGCCTGTACCTGGCCCAGCAGCAGCTTGCGCACACCTGCGCCACTCACGGCATCCAGCTTGAGCTGTTTCACGGGCGCGGCGGCAGCATCGGGCGCGGTGGCGGCCCCACCAACCACGCGATTCTGTCTCAGCCGCCAGCCTCGAATCAGGGGCGGATCAAGATCACAGAGCAGGGTGAAGTGATCGCCTATCGCTATACCAATGCAGACATTGCGCGGCGGCACCTCAACCAGGTCATGAACGCCGCGCTGCTGGCCATGAACACCCGCCACCATGTCCCCATG
>CAZQIJ010000481.1:0-3725 GCA_964592955.1 uncultured Anaerolineaceae bacterium | reverse complement strand
CTGCAGGTGTGAGCGGGATACGCTCGGCAGATGGTCTGCCTGCACTGCGCACCCACAGGGTGGCACCCAGGGTGAACTGCAGAGGGTTGTTCCAGAACTCTGCGCCTCTGTGCTGTTTCAGCGCGTTGCAGAAATCTTTTGCCTCGGATACCGGATCGGCGATGCGTTCAAGCTGACTGAACAAAGCCCTGGCGAGCTCGAAGATGCGACGATCAGAGAGGGGAACAAGCGTGGTCTGGCCAAAACCGTCCAGCTTCCAGGTGCCATCGTAGGCATAGGGTCGGCTGGTGATAATGACACGGCACCTCCCATACTCGTTGAGGACCGCCGCCACGAAATCCACAATCTGCTCGCGCCGCCATGCTTCCACCGCGTTCGGCACCTCGTCAAGTCCATCCAGCAGCAGGATGGCGCTGCCGTCGTATAGCTGCTGCTGCAGATCGGCCCAGTAGTCTTTCAGATCCCATCGCTCCAGCTGTTTGCGCAGGTAATCGTCGAAGTCTTCGGTGTCAGCCCGATCATCGCGGTTCGGAAACTCCTGCTGCACGAGGTCCGCCAGGCGAATGAAGACAGGGGTGTAGGCAGGGAGCGTCCAGAAACCCAGTGCACTCCGATTGACATCGGGTTTGTCCTTCAGTTGATCACCTGCCAGGCAGATGGCCAGGTGGCGGAGGAACATACTCTTGCCGCTGCCGGGAATGCCGGTCAGCACCATCCGGGATTGCACGTTGGCAGCATCGTGTGCTTCCATAAACCAGTGCTGCTCAGGGTCGAACTCGGCAGGGTTGATCTCAGCCGCACGTTCAGCAAGCTGTCGTTCTGTATCCGTCAGCAGCAGGCGCAGCCCATCTTCCCCCACTTTCAGGCTGTACCATTCGCGCAGTCTGCGTTCGCGCAGCACATCCGGGATGTTGTCATCAGCCCGGGTATTGGAGCGCTCTACCGAAACCCACCAGTCGGTGATGGTCTTCCTGTCGGTTTTGTCCACCACAATGGTGACACTCATATCCACCGGCAGCGGAACATAGACCGAAGTCAGCGGCACACCCCGCACCGGGCTGTCATCCGAGATATCGGCCAGCGAAACCCGGCTGAACTCCGGTCGGAAGAAGGTATTGAGGTAGCGTCGGTGCAGGCGCTCATAGGCCTCACTCATCCGGCGGATGTCGCGCTCCAGCGGTGGTCTGATCATCGCTCGGTCACCCAGCAGACGCTGCCAGTTGCGCTGGTTGTCATCATCTCCCCAGTCGATGTACTGACGATCCGCTAGTCCGACCTGTGCCAGACCGTCGCTGGACATCTTGCTGTTGATGCGGATCGGGATGACGTGGATGCCATGTTTCAGCGCGTGCCGGATCTCTCCCTGGCAGTATTCGCTGGCACACGACTCCGGCGACATGAAGAACAGAACGCGCTGCGCACTCTGCACGCCTTTGGCGATTTCACGCTTCCAGTCCTCGCCGCCCGCGATGTCGCGCTTGTCAAACCACACCTCGTAGTACACCACTTCAAGGAGCTGAACGATGCTGCCAACCTGGGCGAGATTGGCCCGCGAGTAGGAGATGAACAGGCGGGGACAGACACCCGCAGGGAGGAGATCGGCACGGTCGATGTCGGGCAGGATAAAGGTCATGGGATGTCACGCTCTCAGGGCAGATGAATGTTGTCGTGCATTTCTCTGTATTATGTCGTGCTAACGCGATTTCGACAATAAACACTTTTCGCCAACACCTTCCCCCTCCTCGCACAACGCCGGCACGGCGAGAGTACAGCGCGGGACACCTCCCCGGCAAGCACCGGCAGGCGGGTACGGTGCGCTGCCTCTCGGCAGCTCGGCCCATTTTGCACACAAAACAGGCCGACCGCACCACCTGCCTCGCGCCTCCGCGCGTCCTTGCCGGGTCCCCTCCTCAACGCTGTCCCGACTTGGGGAGCGTTGTGCTCACCCAGGCTGAGGGATTTTCAGCGTCAAGGAGACCTCAGATGAACAGCAGCATCCACGCACAGATCCGCCCCTTCAACCGCACCGCGACCTATCCGACCTCGTGGGCTGGATCGCAGTCCTACAACGAAATCTACGACAACCTCGCCCACTACGCCTCCAACCTCATGAAGCGCTTCGGCTTCCGGCCCCACGAAATCCCCGACTGCCTGCAGATCGGCTTCACCGTGCTGTGGGAGACACTCGTCCAGCAGCGCGACTTCCTCCACGACAAGACCCGCCGCCAGGCGGTCTTTTTCGTCCTGGCACGCTGCAAGATTTCCAGTATGCGCTACCGTCAGGACCGCTGCGACAGCCTCGACGCGCTCACGACGGAGGACTGGCACAGCACCGCCGACGAGCACGCCATCACCGGACTGGAAGCCGACCGCGACGAGCGCTGGGCAGCCTGGGCGACCGACATCGACACCCGCCTCGACGTGGAGCAGATCATGCACAAACTCGCGGCGAAGTACGAGCATTCGTTCCGCCACCTGATCGCGCTCTACGCCGTCACGACTCAGATCACCCGCAAGGATGCCGCAGCGCTTGCCGGGATCACTCCCTGGAACTGGCACAAGACCTACGTCGAGCCGATGCTTCGCGAAGTCCGCTACGAGTTCGCGCAGGTGTTCCTCGAGCACCACCGCTACGCACAGCCGGTGGCGCATACGGTGGAGCGTCCGGGCGTCGGTCGGTTCACCGAGCGGGCGGAGCACTGGCGTGACGAGTATCAGCGCGGCAACACCGCCCCGGCAGAAGCGCTGCTGCAGAAGTACGCCAACACCGTCTGCATCTCCGCCGCCATCCGCGCCCGGCTGGACGGGAAGTCGTACCGCCAGGCGGCGCTGGACAACGGCAGAAAGCCGCAGACCTTCAGCCAGTACATGAAGCGCGCGTCCAGGCTGCTGGCAGCGGCTTATGCGTAAGTCCATCGGCCCGGTGGGTGAGGCGTCTGTCTCACCTGCCGGGTTTTTGTTTTGCTCGGACCCCCGAGGTGTCCTACACTGTCCGCCGATGTCTGACCGGTGTACGACACAGCCGTGTCTTACACGTCGCGTTGTCCGACGCCCCCCAGGTCCGTCAGACCGATGGCGCGCTGACCGTGTCTTGCACCCTCGCCTGTCTGACATCATCCTGCCGACGGCCCATGGCGCTGCCTGTAGGACACATCTGCCCATCACCCTTGTCTTACACCCTTCGCACGCCCGCCGGTCTGTCTGACAGCCGCTGCCGTGTGCTGACCACCGTCTGACACACCGCCGTCTTCCACCTCTGCCCGCGTCACTGCGCCACACCCGTGTCTGACACACCGCGCGTCGCACCTCAACCTCTCCACACCTTCGCGCTGTGCCATCCGACTCCAGAGCCACCGATTTCCACCTTTCAGCTTAGCAGGCGCGGCACCTTTCAAAGTCCTGGCGGACTTCGTCTACCCGTTTTGTCTGGCTGGTGCCGCTGCGCTCAACAAAACGGGTGCCGCCTGACGGTGAAAGCTGCCTGGTGCGCCTGCTGCTGAGGATGCAGGAAATCGGCATGGAGCCGATGCACAGAAAGCGCAGCAGATGCGCGGGAGGTCTCAATGGGTACGTCACTGAATGTTCAGATTACAGGGTTCGTCGGCAGCGATCCGGTGATGCGCGAGGTGGGGGAGCAGCGGGTCGCGTCGTTCTCGGTGGCCGTCAACCGCCGCAACGGCAGTGGCAGGGAGCAGACGCTGTGGGTGCGGATCAGCGTATGGAAT
>CAZQIJ010000480.1:0-3730 GCA_964592955.1 uncultured Anaerolineaceae bacterium | reverse complement strand
GAACAGCACAAAATGGAAGTGGCTCACCACAAAGTAGGTGTCGTGCAGGTGAATATCTACCGGCACCGATGCGACCATCACGCCGGTGATGCCGCCGATGACGAACATCGAGAGGAAACCGGCTGCGAACAGGAAGGCGCTCGTCAGGTGGATTTTGCCGCCCCAGATGGTGGCCAGCCAACTGAAGATCTTGATGCCGGTGGGCACGGCGATAATCATGGAGGTGACCATGAACGGGATGCGCAGTTCCGGCTGGAGCGAGGTGAACATGTGGTGCGCCCACACCGTGAAGCCCACAAGCGCGATGGCCAGGGACGACAGCGCGATCATGCGGTAGCCGAAAATCGGTTTGCGTGCGTGGACCGACAGCACCTCAGACAGGATGCCGAAACCGGGCAGCACCATGATGTAGACCGCCGGGTGGCTGTAGAACCAGAAGACGTTCTGCCACAGCAGCACGTCGCCGCCGCGCGCCGGGTCAAAGAAGGCGGTACCTGCGACGCGATCCAGGATCAGCAGCGTGAGCGCACCCGCCAGAAACGGCGTGGCCATAAGCACGATGATGGCCTGCGCCAGCACGGACCACACAAACAGCGGCATCTGGAAGTAGCCCATGCCGTCTGGGCGCATGTTTTTGATGGTGACGATGAAGTTGATGGCCCCCAGGATGGACGATACCCCGGCCAGATGCAGCGAAATGGCCCAGAGGGTCTGGCCATCTGGCATGAACTGTGTGCTGAGGGGGGGGTAGGCCGTCCAGCCAGACGCAGAAGCGCCGACGAAGTAGCCGAGGATCAGCAGCGCGCCAGAGGGCGGCAGCATCCAGAAGGCGAAGGCGTTCAGCCAGGGAAACGCCATATCCTTCGCGCCGAGCTGCAGCGGGATGATGTAATTGCCGAAGGCGGCGAACATGGGGACGATCCACAGGAAGATCATGATGGTGGCGTGGTTGGTGAAGAGCGAATTGTAATCTTCGCCAGTGGCCATCACATCCAGCGCGGGGGTCAGCAGTTCCCAGCGAATCATCAGGGCCAGGAAGCCGCCAAACAGGAAGAAGATGAAGGCTGCTACACCATACTGGACGCCGATGATTTTGTGATCGACGCTCCACCCCAGATACTCACGCAGGCGCGGTCGCGGCGTGGCGACCGGGTGCGCTCCGGGCATAGGGACTGAACGAATTGCCATGTGAACCCTTCCTATAAATAGCGTAACTATCGTGAACGAATCGCTTTACGGTTAAACGAAATGCGCTGCGGGTGCGCAGTGTGCAGCGCGCACCCGGCGGGTAGGGCTGAGCACTTACTGTGCCGCGCTTTGCGCCAGCACTGCTTCGGTAATCGCGTCGCTGTCTCCGCAGGCGCTTTCGCCGCTGTCGGTCTGCGTGCAGAGATAGGACACGATGTTGATGAGGCTTTCGTCTGACATGTAATTATAGCCGCCGCCGTTGATGACTGCGGGGGGCTGCTGTGTGGGGCCAAACTGCGGCATGATGTTCAGGCCAAAGCCGGGAACCTGGTAAGCATTGGGATGGCGGATGGACTGCGCGATATAGTATTCGGGCGAGGGAGCTGGGCGGCGCTGGGCGGTGTTGCCGATGCCGTTAAGCACGGGTCCGGTGTTGCCCGTCCAGCCGAGATCGTCCAGCAGATGGCAGCCAGAGCACGGATAGGTGTTGTTGGCCAGCAGCAGGCGTCCGCGCGCGACGGGGTCTTCTGGCGGGTTCAGGATGGTTTCGACCTGCGGATCGATGAACAGCGCCATGAAGTCTTCTTCGCTTTCAAAGACTTCGATGTAGGAGAACATCTGGCCATGACCGCCGCCGCACAGTTCGGCGCACACCACGCGGTAGCGCCCGGCGCGGGTGGGCGTAAAGCGGATTTCGGTTTCGCGGCCTGCCAGAAAGTCCTGCTTGATGCGCATGGTGGGCACCCAGAAGGCGTGATTCACATCATTGGTCTGAAGCGTCAGCCGCACAGGACGGCCCGCGTAGGTATAGAGCACCGAGGCCGAAAACGTCTGTTGGGTGGCGTCTTGCAGGCGGTTAAGCGGGTCGGTGTAGGTGAAGTTCCAGTTGAAGCGCTGCCCCACGCCCTGTATCACCATCTCGTCATCTTTTTCGGCGCGGACATCCACCCACACCGCATAGCTTTCGATAACGAGGAAGAACACGATCACGGTGGGGATCAGCGTCCAGATGATTTCGAGTGTGGTGTTGCCGTGTACATTTGGGCCGTCGCCGACATCGTCTGGGCGGGCACGGAAGCGGATGATGGAGAACAGCAGCACGCCTTCTACGAGCAGGAAGACGAACCCGCCAATCCCCAGCAGGATGCCGAACAACTGGTCCACGCGCTCGGATTCTGCCGATGCCTGCAAGGGCAGCACGCTGCCGGTAATTGAGTAGAAGAACGCGCCACCCACCAGAAGCAGCACAGCGACAATGAACACAATGATTAACGTAGAGGTTCCAATAGACTGTCTATCGCCTAAATTCATCACGCGAGCCTTACGCCTAAATTGTTGAAAGTGAAATGTGAGAGTTGCAGTTTGTTAAATTTTACACAAGACCGGTGCGCTTTACAAGAGATTCGACGGTTAAGTAGTTTGTGTATTGTGCTGATGGCGGTTTGAGATAAGCACAAACGCACGCGGGGCTGCTGAGGCAGGTCGTGCTGCGCCCTTTCTTTCCCGTCATCCTCCCCGCAAAGCCCGCCGTACACGCGGCGCAGCTCTGCGCGCTGTAAACCACAGAGGATGCCGGGGCACGGCACGCGGTGCCCCAGGGCTGGCAGTGGCCAGGTGTGGCACGCGCTTGTACATTCTGCACAGGGATTTCGCTATTTCGATTGTGCAGTTTATCATGGTCAGGTGGTGACAACGCGCCTGGATTTCTGCGGCCTGCACCCACCTGCCGGAAATCTGCGCTGTCTCGGCGTAGAATAGAATCGTGAACATGTGTGAAACAGCAACGCCAACCGGTACGGGCGCTGCCCCTGGGTGGGACGGCAGCACGGGCAGGCTGGCGCTATTCTTCAAGAACAAGGAGCACTTATTTCATGGCAACTAAAGTACTGATTATGGGGGCCGCTGGCCGCGACTTCCACAACTTTAATATGTACTTCCGCGATAACGCCCAGTATGAGGTGGTGGCCTTCACCGCCACGCAGATTCCCGGCATCGAAGGGCGCATTTACCCGCAGGAGCTGGCCGGCAGCCTGTACCCCAACGGCATCCAGATCCGGGACGAGAGCGAACTGGACGCGCTCATCCGCCAGCATGGGGTGGAGCAGGTGGTGTTTTCCTACAGCGACATCTCGCACGAGTATGTGATGCACAAAGCATCGCAGGTGCTGGCAGCAGGTGCAGACTTCCGCCTGATGGGTACAGCGCACACCCAGGTGAAAAGCAGCAGGCCGATTGTGTCTATTGGGGCGGCGCGCACGGGCAGCGGCAAAAGCCAGACCTCGCGCGCGGTCGTCACGATGCTGCAGGCGATGGGCAAGCGGGTGGTCGCGGTGCGGCATCCGATGCCGTATGGCAACCTGATCGCGCAGCGCGTGCAGCGTTTTGCGGAATATGACGATCTGGACGAATACGATACGACGATTGAAGAGCGCGAGGAATACGAACCGTACATCGACCGGGGCGCGGTGATCTACGCCGGGGTCGATTATGAAGCGATCCTGCGCGAGGCCGAAAAAGAGGCCGATGTGGTGGTGTGGGATGG
>CAZQIJ010000479.1:0-3737 GCA_964592955.1 uncultured Anaerolineaceae bacterium | reverse complement strand
GCCTGCGCCGACGCCACTCCCGCACAACCGTTGGGTGCTCTGCTGAAGCAGCGAGAAGTCCTCGACTACCGGTCCATAACGCAGCCTGCCGAATAGGTTAGCGACTGCATCTGCCGCGAACAACACCCCCTGCTCTTCCCACAGATACGCGACCTGCCCGGCACTGTGGCCCGGAACATGAATCACCCGGATTCCCCCGGCAACAGGGAGTTGCTCATGATCATCATCCACAATGTCCACCGGGGCCGGCTCAACGGTTTTCGCCAACAGCCGCACGCCCATCGTGAAAGCCATCTGGTTCAGCCAACCGGGTGTCCCCTGAGTTTCTTCACACAGTGCGCTGCCGCGCTGAGCCATCTCCCTGTCATGCTGATGCATATAGACGCGGGCACCGCTGGTGCGCTTCAGGTGCGCCAGCGGTGCCAATATGATCGGCGTGACCATGGGTGACGAGGATATGCTGAATATCAGACGGGTGATGACCGATCTCCTGCACAGCTTGAATGATGCGGTTGCCATTGTTGAGATATCCGGTATCCACCAGCACGACACCGTCCGGCGTGACCATCAGGTAAGCGGTGACTGACCCTGTCGGAATACGTTGTCTCACCATATAGAGATTGGGCTGTAACTGCTGCGCGACCATGCGTGTGGCTCCCTGTTTTCGTAAACATCTATGCTCATGGTAAACTGCGATGCGTGACACCTTTTGTCAGCCATCTGTGGAAGTTCGTTGCCAGTGCGTGCAGATCGCTTGCTGAAAATGATGCTGCTCCTGAACCGGCATGGAAAGATGAGTGCCCAGACGCTCGCGCAGCGGCTCGAAGTTTCGCGCCGCACCATCTACCGGGATCTGGACGCACTAGCGACCGCTGGTATACCCATCTATGCTGAAGGCGGGCCTGGTGGGGGCATCTGGTTGGATGCAGCGTATCAGATTTCGCTCACGGGACTCAGCGAGGCTGAACTCACAGCCCTGTTTGTGTCATCTGAGGCGTCTCCGCTGGCGGATCTGGGTTTAGCCCAGGCATCTGAGGCTTCGCTGCTCAAACTGTTTGCTGCAATGCCTGTTTATCATCGCCAGCAGATTGAACAGTACCGGGAACGCATCTATCTTGACCCGACAGGGTGGTGGCAGAACGAGCGACTGTCCGTCAGACTCTTTCCGTTATTACAGGAAGCGGTTTTCAATCAGCAATCTGTCATCATCACTTATAAACGTAATGACGGACAGGTTATCCATCGTGAGGTGCAGCCCTACGGGTTAGTGGCAAAGGGCAATCAATGGTACCTGGTTGCTGCCCACTCGGACGGTTTCCGGTCATACAGCGTGGCACGCATCCACGAAACGGAGCGAACCGGCAGGCGCTTCGAGCGCCAATCGGATTTCGAGCTTGCAAACCACTGGCAGGTACAAAGTGACCATTTCGTACAATCGGTTGAGAAGTAGGCGTTCACCTTGCGGGTCAATAGACTGCGCTTGGCGTTCTTGCGCTTGTATGTGAGTGGACAGTTGGAGATACGCCGCTCTGAAAGCGAGCAAGACTGGCTGCTGATCGATTTCGCGGTTGGCGGACTGGATGCCGCTCTGATGATCGTACTTGGGCTGGGCGCAGATTGTGAGATTCTCGCCCCTCGCCTCGCAGGCAGGCGAAGGCTACTTCCTGCTCGACTCGTTCGCTTTGCCGCCGCTCGCGCTCACAGAGGGCAAAGCCAAAGCAGCAACTCTCGCACTCCGCTGGTTTGTGAAGAACAGCGCAGGGACGTAGCACGACAACGCACAAACGCTCGTGCACAAACTGGAGACGGTTGTCTCGCCTCACCTTCGGGCACAGATGCATGCCCTGGCGCAGCTCATCGACTATTACCCAACTCATGCCCCCCTCGATTGGGAACAACCCGGTCTCGCCGGGATCATTCGGGCAATTGAACACCGTCAGGTTCTCCGGATTGCGTATCGAGGCTACCACCAGATCGAACCGGCGGGCAGCGACGTACCGTTCTAAGCCTGCACCTGCTTCGCGGGCGGTCATCCGAATGGGTGGCCGCCCATTTTGTGTGCTGGCGGCGCGGCGCATTTTCCACCCGCCGTTCTCATCAACCACTCATCTCGCACGCGCTCCGATTTTTCACACTTGCCCAGCTCAGTCTGTCTAAACAAATGATGTCAAATGTACAGGGAGACTCAGGATGAACAGGCTTACAAATAAGGTCGCGGTGATCACCGGCGGAGGCAGCGGGATTGGGCTGGCAGCCGCCCGACTGTTCGCACAAGAAGGCGCGCAACTCGTCTTGTTTGGACGCGATGCCGCCAAACTCGACACGGCTGCCGCGCAGATCGGCGGAGAAGTTCACACGATCATCGGTGACATGGCGAACTTGAGTGATCTGGATCGTCTCGTCATGGAAAGTGTGCAGCGTTTCGGTGCGGTCGATGTGCTGTTCCTCAACGCTGGAAGTGCTCCATTCGCGTCTATCGAAGCCAGCGACGAGGCATTCTTCGACGAATGCTTCGGGATCAATGTGCGCGGGCGCTTCTTCGCCATTCAGAAGTTCTTGCCACACCTGCGAACGCCAGCATCAATCATCCTGACCGCTACCGGATTGATGCACAAGCCGCTGCCGGAGTCCTCCGTATGGGCGGCGGCGAACGCGGCGGTGCGCTCGCTGGCGCAGTCGCTTTCAGTGGATTTGGTGGGGCGCGGAGTGCGGCTGAATGTCCTCAGCCCAGGCCCGACCGATACGCCGATCTACGACGGCTACGGGATGCCCGCCGAAGAAGTCGAGGGACTCAAACAAGGTTTGGCGGATAAAACGCTGCTCAAGCGCATGGCGCACGCCGAAGAAATGGCGAAGGTCGCGTTGTTCCTCGCCAGCGACGAGAGCAGCTATGTCGTCGGCGCAGAGATCATCGCTGACGGCGGATACGGATTAACATAAATGATTAAAACATACGATGCAATCATCATCGGCGCGGGCTTCGCCGGAGCGACTGCCGCTCGCGAATTGAGCCAAGCGGGACTCAGCACGCTTGTCCTCGAAGCGCGGGATCGGTTGGGTGGTCGCACATGGCAGCAGACAATAGGCGGGCAGCAGTTCGAGATGGGCGGCGCATATGTGCATTGGTGTCAGCCGCATGTGTGGGCGGAACTGACGCGCTACGGGCTGGCGCTCGTGCCACCCGACAGCAGTGACATCACGGAAATCCGCCTCTTGTCAGACGGCAAACTGCACACGCTTGAGGCCGCGTCGGGTTATGCGCTGTTGGGCGACGCTTACGCCGCCTTCTACGCCGCCGAGCCGCAGCCCACCGACCTGTTCCCCATCCCCTAAAATCCGTTTTTCGACCTAAGTTGGCAGATACACGCTCACACCTCGTTGGCGGAAACGGTAAACGCGCTCGACCTGCCGCCGCTTCAGCGTGATGCACTGTGCGCCATGCTCGCTACTGACATGAGCACCCGGCTAAAGGATGCAGCGTTGATTGAGATGCTGCGCTTGCGGGCGCTGGTCGGCAGCGACGATTTTGGCAAGCTGGCGGCGGTTACGGGCAGCTACCGCATCGAAGGCGGCTCGGCAGCGCTGCTCGAGGCAATGCGCGCTGACTGCCGGGGAGACTTCTGCATCAGACAGGTGGTCACACAAATCGACCAATCCACAGAAGGGGTGAGCGTCCATACGGCTGAGGGGCAGGTTTACACCGCCCGCACCGCCATTCTTGCCACGCCGATCAACAC
>CAZQIJ010000478.1:0-3737 GCA_964592955.1 uncultured Anaerolineaceae bacterium | reverse complement strand
ACCCCTGGCTCACCGGTACTGCCTGTTCAGATCGAAACCAGCACGCCTGACCGCGATACGACGCCCGACCCTGCCCAGCCGACCGATACCGGCACAGACGACGGCACCAACCCGCCGCTGGGTGAAATGGGCGGCACGCTGGCCCCCACGCCCACAGATTTTCTGAACCCGGTGGTCAGCGTAGAGGGCGATGTTGAAGTGTGTGAATACACCGTGCAGTATGGGGATACCCTGTTTGGCATCGCGCAGCGCAATGATATCACCGTGCGTGTGCTGCGCAGCGCCAACGCTGACCTCAGCGGTGATCTGATCATCGTCGGCCAGCGCATCAACATTCCGGGCTGCGGCGAAGGCATCGAGCCTGCTGATGAGACCAGCGCCCCCACCGTCACACCCACTGGCGACCCCGACTGCGATCATGTGGTGCAGCGCGGCGAAAGCCTGTATATCATCGCGCAGTTGTACGGTGTCACCGTGCGCGAGATTGTGGAACTCAACGAGATCGAAAATCCCAATCGCATCGACCCCGGCCAGTGTCTGGCCATACCAGAATAGCGCCGTGCTAAGCGGGCGGGGTGGGGCACACGGCCTCACCCCTGCCCCATCCGCTTCTCATACGCAATCAGCGCTACACCGGCATGCACCCAGGTGCGCACCCGCACATAGCCCAGTTTTTCGTAGAAGTGCTGGTTGCGCAGCGCATATGCGGGGGTATCCAGCGTCCACAATTCCGCCCCATACGCCTGCTCAATCTGCTTCAGCGCCTGCGTGCCAATACCGCGATTATGATGCGCTGGATCGATGAAGATCAGGTCCAGGTGAAAGTGCCCCGCTGCCATCGCAAAGATCACGATTCCGCCGATGATTTTGCCGTCATCGTCCACGATCCGGTAGCAGTCGTCACCCTGGATCTTTTCCAGCATCGCGGCTGCGGAGTCGTATCCGGGCGGTCCTTCGGCAGGCACCCCCGGATACAGTACCGCGTCGTGGTGGAATGCGGCAATCTGCACAGACACCAGTTCTGGTGCGTCGCGTTCGTCTGCCCGCTCGATGCGCATCGCAGCGGCCCTACACCGTCATCGTATACAGACCGGCATACGCACCGCGCTTCGCCAGCAGTTCGTGGTGTGTGCCCATCTCGATGATTTCGCCGTGATCCATCACCACAATCAGATCAGAGTGAACAATGGTGCTTAGCCGGTGCGCGATGACGAAGCTGGTGCGCCCTTCCAGCAGGCGGCCCAGCGCTTCCTGGATGATCTTTTCCGTCTGTGTATCGATATTGCTGGTGGCTTCATCCAGAATCAGGATGCGCGGATCGGCCAGCAGCGCCCGCGCGAACGCCAGCAGTTGTTTCTGCCCCTGCGAAAGCAGCGTGCCGCCTTCGCGGATTTCCGTAGCATAGCCGCTTTCCAGCCGTATGATGAACGGATGCGCGCCCACTGCCGTGGCTGCCGCAATTACCTCATCATCGGTCGCGTTCAGCCGCCCATAGCGGATGTTCTCCATCACCGTACCGGAAAACAGGAACGTTTCCTGCAGCACCACACCCATCTGGCTGCGCAGGCTGTACTGGGTGACATCGCGCACATCCACGCCATCAACCAGGATGCGCCCCAGCTTCACGTCATACAGGCGCATCACCAGCTTAGAGATCGTGCTTTTCCCCGCGCCTGTGTGACCGACCAGCGCGACCCGCGTGCCTGCCGGGATGTCCAGGTTGATCTCTTTCAGCACGGTGTCCGTTTCGCCATTTTCCCCATAAGCGAAGCTGACGTTCTCAAAGCGCACATGCCCCTGAATCATCGGCAGGTCAACAGCACGCGGTCCATCCCGCACCTCAATCGGGCGATCCAGCAGGTGGAAGATTTTGTCGCCTGCCGCCATCACCGCCTGGAACAGGTTGTAGCGCTGTGCCAGCATACGGATGGGCATAAAGAACTGGTCAACCCACAGCACGAACGTGATCAGCGTCGCCACGTTCAACTGTTGGTTGATGACCAGTGTACCGCCCACATAGATCAGCAGCCCGGTCGCCACACCGCCCACCAGCTCGATGCTGGGGAAGAACAGCGCGCCCACCAGGGTTGCCCGCATGTTTGCGGTGCGGTTATCCATGTTGAACTGCCCGGTAAACCGGTCATAGTTATGGTGCTGGCGGTTAAAAGCCTGCGTCACACGCACCCCGTTGAAGGCTTCGGCCAGTTCCGCGTTAACGCGGGCATTGGTCTCCACCACGCGCAGGTAGGTCTTGCGGGCATAGATGCGCCAGAAGTTGGCGATCAGCGCCAGCGCCACCAGCACCCCAAATGAGACCATCGTCAACGGCAGGTTGATCAGCACCATCGTGATGACGATGCCAATCAGCGACAGCAGATCGCGGAATGTCCCCACCAGCGCCCATTGAATGGCCTCACGCAGCGTATTGACATCGCTGATGGTGCGCGAAATGAGACGCCCGGTTTCATACTTGGAGAAGAACGCGATTGAAAGCTGCTGGATGTGGCGAAACAGGTCATCCCGTATCGCCTGGATCGCGTGCTGACCGGCCACCGCCATCAGGCTGATTTGTGTCCGCAGTGCCCACGCGCCTACTGCCTGCACCACCACATACGCCGCGACTCCGATCCCGATCACGCTCAGGTTGCGCAGTTGAATGCCGCTGTCAATCGCCCAGCCGATGATAGGCGGCCCGATGACCGAAGTCGCCGCGCTGATCACCGCCATCACAAGCGCCAGGTACACGTTGCGCTTGTTCGGGGCAAGATAAGCCACCAGCCTGCGGGTTGTGGTCAGGTCGAAACTGGTCTTATCGCCCTCTTCCTGGATGTAAGCCATAGGATCCCCCTTTAGTCGCCGCTGCTCACAGCGCGTTCGACAAAACGCTTGTATTCCCCGGTGCTGCGCTTTTCTTCTTCGCTGCTGGCGCTGCCCCGCTTCAGGAGGCTGAAATCGGCCAGTTCGCGCCGCGCGCGTTCCTGGTCGGCCAATTGAAGCGCGTAGATTTCGGCATAATGCCCGCCCAGTGCCAGCAGTTCATCGTGCTTACCGCGTTCCACGATTTCGCCGTCGCGCATCACCAGGATCTGATCTGCCTTCTGCACGCTGCTCAGGCGCTGCGCGATGATAAACGTCGTGCGGCCCGCCATCACGTGGTCCAGCGCTTCCTGAATCAGCCGTTCGGTACGGGTGTCTACACTGCTGGTGGAATCGTCCAGAATCAGCACGCGCGGATTAATCAGCAGCGCGCGCGCGATGGCCACACGCTGCCGCTGCCCGCCGGAGAGTGTTACGCCGCGTTCGCCGATGAGCGTCTCGTAACCTTGCGGGAATTCCATGATGAAGTCATGCGCATTGGCAGCCTTCGCCGCCGCGATGACGGCCTCGCTACTGGCGTCTGGCTGGCCATAGGCGATATTTTCGCGGATGGTTGCAGAGAACAGCAGAGACTGCTGCAGCACGAACCCGATATGGCTGCGCAGGTCGCTAAGCACGATGCTGCGCACATCCACGCCGTCAATGGTCACGCTGCCGCTGGTCACGTCATAGAAGCGCGGGATGAGGTTCACCAGCGTGCTCTTGCCGGCACCGGTTGGCCCCACCAGCGCCGTGATCTGCCCCGGCTGCGCCTCAAGGGATACCTGCGTCAGGGCGGCCACTGGGGCGTTATGGTGCGTAAACGACACGCTGTTGAAGCGCACCACGCCCTGCATGGCCGGCATTGGCACCGCGTCTGC
>CAZQIJ010000477.1:0-3746 GCA_964592955.1 uncultured Anaerolineaceae bacterium | reverse complement strand
GGACTCGCTCGACGAGGGATTTGAGACCGACGGCGACGAAGAAGCGCCACTGCACATTCCGAGCGACGACGCCAAGCGCATGCTCGGCGAAATCTTCATGAAGGCCGGGATTATCAACGGCGCGCAGCTTGAAGACGTGCTGAGCGGCACAAAGATCAGTGTTGCGGATGGTAGGCTGGTGCTCGGCCCGCTGTCGCATGGCACAGCGTTTATCTTCAGGGAAATCTGACCGCGCAGACCAGGACGCCGGGCGAGCCTTAGCGGCGCGGCGGCGTCCAGCCAAACGGCGCATCATCCTCCACCTGCGCCACGCGCCGCGGTTTGGTGTCTTCTTCCACCACTTCGGTCTTCTGCGGTGCGCGGCGCGCTTCCTCGCGCGAATTCAGGCGGCGCAGGTCACGGGCGCGGTAAATGCGTTTGTCGCGGCGCGGGTTGAGGGCGATGCGCGCTGCGGCACGCGCCAGCATGTCGATGGGCATGGGGGCCGCGCTGCCCACACCTGTCCACGCGAAGGGTGGAATGCGCCCCAGCAGCGTCACGAATTCGTAGAACAGCGGGCGCGGCGCACCGCGCACATAAACCAGCGGCGCGCGGATCACCGTGCATGAAACGCCCACCCGCTCAACGTAATTTTCGGCTTCGCGCTTGGCGCGGATGTAATGGCTGCTCATCCAGGGGGCGCGCGCGCTGCTTAACAGGACGATGTTTGGCACCCCATCGCTTATGCACATATTCACCACGTTCCGTGCCGAAACAAAGTTCAGACGGTGGTGGGTGAGGCCGTGCGCCGGGTCATCCACCAGACTGCCCACCGTGTTAACCACACAGGCATGGCCGCGCGCCCGTCCGCGCAGGCTGGCCGGATCCCACACATCCGCCGTCCACCAGCGCACACGGTCTTTCAGCGGCCCCAGGCGATCTTCTGCACCCGGACGCACCAGCAGGGTCACTTCTGCGCCTTCTGCAACCAGCGCTGCCGCGATATTGTCCCCCAAAAACGTCCCGCCCCCGGTGACCAGGACTCGCTTGCTGCTTGTCATGCGTTATTTGCTTTTTCCCCGATGCTGATCATAAACTTATGCTATCGAAACTGCAAAGTCAAGCTACACTATAGCAGTCACACGAACTTAGCCGCGTTCAGGAGTAGTACGGCACCGCTTCCAATTGATCTTGCGCAAAATCTCATCTGTTCTTAAGACTGTAGATGCGCACATCGGATTTGCGTGTTATACTCCGTAGAGTAGCGTAACGCTAGAGTGGCATTATCCAGCCTTCGGTTATCATTTTGGAGGGAACACCGTGAGTCGTTGGCCAAACAAATATGTAATCGGCCTCACGGGAAACATTGGCGTAGGGAAGAGCGTTGTCCGGCAGATGGCGCAGCACCTGGGCGCTTTCCCGATAGATGCGGATGCCCTGGGACACCAGGCAATGGCTCCCGGCGCGCCTGCATATAAGCCCGTTGTGCAGACTTTTGGGCAATTTATTCTTGACGAAGACCAGCGCATCAACCGTACCGCGCTGGCAAATATTGTGTTTACCAACCCGTCAGCGCTGGCCAAACTGGAAGCGATCACGCATCCGATTATCCGGCAGGCCATCGCCGCCCTGGTCACCCGCGCCAAGCAGCGCGTGGTCGTTATCGAAGCCATCAAGCTGCTCGACGGTGACCTGAAAGACATGGTCGATGAAATCTGGGTAGTAGATACCAAGCCAGAAACGCAGTACAAGCGCCTGATCGAGAAGCGCAAAATGTCGCAGGATGATGCCAAACGCCGCATCCTTGCCCAGTCGTCCCAGGCAGATAAGGTCAAGGCTGCGCATGTGGTCATCAACAATGATGACAACATCGAGGAAACCTGGAAACAGGTGCAGAATGCATGGACGAAAACCATGCAGAAGCTGAAGGCGCTGGAAACCCCGCCTGCGCCGCCGCCGGCCCCGGCTCCTGCCAAACCTGCCGCTGCGCCCGCGCCACCCGCCGCTGCGCCAGCACCGTCTGCTGCACCCCCTGCACCCGCCGCGGCTGCCGACAGCGATTTTTCGCTGCCAGAGGTGGATACCAGCGGGGTAAACATCCGTCGTGGTATGCCCAGTCATGCGGAACAGATCGCCGGGTTCATTAACCGTCATGGCGGGCAGAACCTGAGCCGCATGGAAGTGATTATGGCCTTTGGCCAGAAGAGCTATCTGCTGGCCACCAATGACGCCGAGCAGGTCATCGGGATGCTGGGCTGGCAGGTGGAGAACCTTATCACCCGCGTAGACGAGTTCTATCTTGAACCCGATGTGCGCAAAGACGCCGTGATTTACGGTCTGGTAAAAGCCATGGAAGAAGCCTCGCGCGAGCTGCAAAGCGAAGTGAGCTTTGTCTTCCTTCCCGGCAGCGTCATGCAGGATACCCTGAAGATCTTCCGCGACTATGGTTATGAGCCGACCACCGCCAAAGAGATCAAGATCCCCGCATGGCGCGAAGCCCTGCAGGAGACGGCAGCCACTGGCCAGCTCGTGCTGCACAAGAAACTGCGTAAGGACCGCGTGCTGACGCCGATCTGAACCACCGGGCAGGGTCCCCACCCACTGTGCCAGAATGTATTAACCGAAAACGAGAGCCTGCTCTCGTTTTTTTGTATCCATTGCTACACCCTGCCGGGGCACGGCCGCAGCAGGCCCCGTTCTTTGGCCCGTCACCGGGGGCCAAAGTCATGAGAATCGGGCAGAATTTTAAGCCATGTGTCACCTCAACGGAGACACTTAATTTGACACAGCGTTAAACTGGTCTTAAACTTGATGTATGGTAAGTAAAGGGGATTTGTCAACGCCCATGGACAACCTGACGAAAAATCCCTATATCTCGCAAACAACAGCAGCGCGCGCGGTCCTGTACAAGGAAATTGCGCGCGCTTCGTTTGTGGGGACATCCGTTGTCTTCAGGCCGTGGCTGTTTGCACCGGGGGCCGTCGTTCACTCACGGGGCACATGTTCACGCGCAGGATGGGCAGCGCTGCAGCACAAACAGGCTTCATTCGCCGCCTCGCGGCATTCACCCAAACCAGCACATCATCTCGGATTCACGCTCAGTTTTGAAAGGGAAACGCAACTATGGATTACAGCATGATCGGTAAGATTCAGAAGGCGAAGGAATACGCAGAAGACCCCTCGCGCGTGACCTTCAACAGTTTCACCCTGGAATTCAAAGGCAATAATGATACGTACCGCGTTACGCTGGGGCCGGATGGCTGGCAGTGTTCGTGCCCAGGGTTCCAGGCGCATGGCATTTGCCCACACATCATGTCGCTCGAACGCATGTTTGAACCCATGCTGAAACGTGAACCTCTGCCCTATGCGCCCGGTCAGAATGTGGTCAGCGATGTAGAAAAAGCCATCCAGTATGCCCACGAACCGAACCGCATCCGCTTTATCGCCTTTAATGCGCTGTTTCGCGGTGGCCATAACGAGTACAACATCAATTATGAGGATGGCCGCTGGGACTGCGACAACCCGTACTTCATTAGTCGTGGCATTTGCAGCAACACAATGGCCATGGAACGCCTGCTCACCGGCATGGTTAAACCCCTCATGATGCCGGCAGGGGACTATTAGGACCCGGTTCGTGTGTAGCGCCTCAGGTCTTGCCTGACCTCACCCTCTCCCCGTGCATTGACCTGCCGCAACATGTGCGGTATCACGCGGGAGAGGGAGAGTGCCCACCGCTGCCAGGAAAAGCACCCCGCTGCGACCTGCGA
>CAZQIJ010000476.1:0-3763 GCA_964592955.1 uncultured Anaerolineaceae bacterium | reverse complement strand
GGGTCCGGCAGCAGGGAACACAAAGCAGAGGGAAAGGCATGTCACAACCTCCCGGTAGTACGCAAGATGAAGCAGCGGTCAGATGGCAACATCTGACCAGAACGCGGTATTCAGTTGCAGGTAAACCGGGAGTGTGATACAGTGTGAGTGCCTAGTTCACACTATTTCACACGCCCGGCCCACCCCCTCACACACGGTGGGCTTTCGGCTTTTTTATGGGGGTGCGCGTGGTTGTGTCATCGCATCATCTCTGAAAAGGTTCGCGCGCGCGAACCTTTTAGCTCTCCTCAAGAAAGTTCTCAGCTTCTACAAGAAGCTTCCGCATAGCACGCAACCGAGCAATCGCCAGATCAACGTTGCCCTCTTGCTGTAACAGCGCGCGGGCCAGGTCTTTGGGTTCAGTGGCACTGGCTGTCTGTGTAGCTTTCGCCATCTTTATCGCAGGTGCCGGAAGTTTTTCGATAGTCTCATTAGTGTCGGTTTCCAAGTGTTCAGCTTCACATAGCTCCTTGACCTGCTTGCTTGAGAGATTGAAGTCCACAATCTGACGCACGATCTCTGCGTGATATTCAGGTGCAACAGCAGTCACCGGTCGCAGTCGGAACTCTTCCAGGTTGTGACGATCCGCCAGCTCCAGGGCCTCGTCCGAGAGCCGCAACAATGCTTTGATTTCGCTAAAGTGGCTTTTCCGAATACCCCCCATCGCGTTGAGGACCGCTTCGGTGTAATCACGCTTGCCGCGCAGATCGAGGTCGAGTGCCTGACGGTAGAAGTTGTTGTCAACGGCATAGGCTGGGATTTCGTAGCCATGGATCGCCAGCAGCAGCAGCGCCGCCTGCCGCGCCATCGCGACAGCGGTCAGGCCCGCCCGTGCGGTGTTCTCCTTAGCCTGCCGGAAGACCGAGGACTGGTTCTGGGGGATGACGATGCACGGGATCATGCCGTCGCCCTGGTAGTTGGGGATGAAGTCGCGCAGCAGCCACGTCGCCCAGTAACGGCGCTCGCCGGTCTCGATGCGGTAGAGCCGGGTGACACCCTGCGATGCATCGACCACACTGAGCGGATTCACCTGCCCGTCGTCACGGATAGTGACGGCCAGGTTGACGAGGTCACGCAGGAGCACTTCCTCCGGGGAGAGCTTCACGTCCGCCTCGTCGTCCTGCTCGTTCTCAGCGTCGGGCAGGAGTTCGAGGACGTTGGCGAAGGGCTGTCCGCGCTGACGGGCAGAGACCTGCACGAGTCTGACGAGTTCGCGCAGCGCCTGTGAGGGGGTGAGTCGTTCGTTGTGGAAGGCGAAGTGGATCGGTTCGGGCAGCACGCGCCGTGCCTGCACCGGGTCGGGGCGGACGAGTTCGAGCAGGATGCGCTCGACACGGATGGTGTTGTCATGCATCTGCTCCAGCGGCTGACCGGAGAGCATCTCCTCGGTGACGCTGTTGAGCAGATCGCTGATGCGATTGGTCTTGCCCTTCATCCCTCAGCCCTCCCGTACATGCGGCGGACGAGCGTGCCGACCACCTGGGCATACGCTTTGCTGGCGGAGGAGGCAGGGTCGTAATCGTAGATGCTCTGGTGGGCATTGTGGGCGTAGGAGACGGCTTCGTTGGCCGGGATGATGCCGCACAGCAGCTTGCCGAGGGTTGGATGCGACCTGAGCTCGTCGAGCAGTCGCTTGTGACCCCGGACACGGTTGTCCATCTTGGTGACGAGGATGCCGCTGACGCGCAGGGTCGGGTGCCGCCAGCCCTCGCGGATGTCATTGATCTTCTGGATCACCGACATGAGCCCGACGGTCTCGAGGTAGCGCGGCTCGACGGGGACAATCGCTTCCATCGATGCCAGCAGTCCCATCTCGGTCATGAGCGAGAACGAGGGGCGGGTGTCGATAACGATGGCAGCGTAGTGGCTGGCGACGCGCGAGAGCGGATCGGTCAGGCGGTAGGGCGCACCGGCAGTCCCGGTCAGCTCGCGCTCCGCACCTTCCAGCAGAGGTGAGGCGGGCAGCACATGGAGGTCTGCATCCCAGGTACTGCTGACGATGCAGTTGGCAAGGACGCGCGGCGCATCGCCCCGCTCTGCCACCAGCACGCTGTAGAGGCTGTCGTCAACGCCGTAGTCGTTCCGGCCCGT
The DNA here is from genome assembly GCA_964592955.1 of uncultured Anaerolineaceae bacterium. Lineage (GTDB taxonomy): Bacteria > Chloroflexota > Anaerolineae > Aggregatilineales > Phototrophicaceae > CAZQIJ01. The sequence goes on along the minus strand of CAZQIJ010000476.1, from coordinate 1,633 downwards.
TGTGACGAGGGTGGCATGTCCCTGGCTGTCGGTGTCGATGAGCAGCACACGCGGGTTGCGCGCGCCTGCCTGCCTGAGTACCCCGACGAGACCAAGCGCGATGTTGGTGGCTGAAGTCGACTTGCCCACGCCACCCTTATGGTTCGTTAATGCGAAGATATGAGTCATTTAGATCACCTTCCGAACGCAGAATCTGACAAATCGCCGGAGGTCAGCAGACTTACGCTACACTAGTGCAGGAACATGGTAAACGCATTGAATGATCGGTTGGTTTTGTGCTTCAGCAGACACGGCGACATTCAACGTTTTCAGGCTGATTCTCCACTAGGGAGCAGAAGTCAAGCTGCTGGTACCAGCGAGACTTTCAGGTGGCTGGGTTGAGGTTTGGACTCACCCGGCTACCGTCAATCACTGAGTTGTAAATGTGTCAGATGGACAGAAGGGTTTCGAGGATCGGTCGTTGTGGGAAGCCGATCAGGTCGATGTATGCCAGGATTTCTGAGGCGGTTGCAGGGGAATGTTCACTTTGGGTTGGGGTGTGTGTCGAGGTCAGGATGCGAAGCGAAGCGAACGCAGATGCCGAGTGCAGTCAGCTCGTCGATGGCACGCAGGGCTTCGACATCGTCGCGCCCGAAGCGGTCGGGGGTGGAGGAGAAGACATCCGAGAACTTGCCGGCGCGGGCATCGGTGAGCATCCGCTGGTAGTGTTCGCGGTCGGCAGTGGTGCCGGTGTAGTTGTCCACATACTCCCCGAGAAACGGCAGCGGATGGCGTGAGAGGAGGCGGTGCTGAATGTCGAAGCGCTGCGCATTCTGCGACCGCTCCGGCGACTGCACATCCTCATCACTGGTGCGCAGATACTGGACATAGCCCGTCTCGGTTGCGATCTTCCGGTGCTTCTTCTTGCCCATGAGCTGATTTCCCTTCTGGATTTACGGTTTGTCGTCCTGAGTATATCCTTTCAGCCTCTCCTCCTCGTTTTGCCCGTGCTCGGACGTTTCTGGTCCTCTGATTTTCGACACGAATCGCACCTTCCGTGTCTCATGTGTCAGCAGGTCGGCCAGCACCAGCACACGCTGCAGCAGCAATTCAGGCGGGTAATCTCTCTCCTTCATGACGCCATCTCCTCATCGATCCGCTGCAGGCGCAGCGCATCGATTGTGTGCTCCAGGCCAAGGCGGTACTTCCACAACGTGTATGTCTGCTGTCGGATACCCAGTGCACGGGCGGCGGCCCGTTCCGAACCATGCTGCCGGAAGGCGGCAAGCATGATCTCCTCAATGCGCTGACCAGGATGGTCGCGCTCGATCAGCTGCATCAGCAGCGTCCTGCGGGATTGTCGTTTCACGGCGGAAGACCTCCGGGAACGTGCTCCCTCCGGAATGTGCCAAAGCAGCGGCGACAGGTGCGCGTCTGTGGCGTACCGGAGGGAGCGGGACAGATAAAGTGTGCGGCAGTTGTGACAGGGCAGCGAATGGAAAACGGTGTGGCAGGATGAAAACGGCGTGTACTGGTGTATAATGTGGTAATGTCATCACAATCGTAATGTACTCATGATTGTACAACAATTGTCAATGTTGTCAAGCGTTCTACAGGAGTGTTTGGAAGATGAACGAGTATCTGCCGGTATCGG
>CAZQIJ010000475.1:0-3767 GCA_964592955.1 uncultured Anaerolineaceae bacterium | reverse complement strand
GCCTTAACCACCAGCTTCACGATTTTCTGCGCAGCATGGGCTATCCGCACGACGAAATCGCCTTTATCCTTGAACACCAGAAGGTCTTTCCCAAAGAAGGCGGTCGCAGCGACGATCAACCCTGGGAGCAGTATTACACGCCTGAACTGAAGGCCTGGGTGCGCCACCACGAGCGCATGCTCTTTGACATGTTCCCTGAATTCGAAGTGTAGGAGTCACCATGACCACCACCAGCGACAAGCCCTTGTATTTCTTCGTTCATATGCCCAAAACCGGCGGCACCTCCATGATCGCCGTCCTAGGCAAGGTCTATAAGCACCGCCATACCCGCGTGAACCTGACCAACAATGATGAAAACTGGGCAGAAATCCAGCGCATCCTGCGCGAAGACCCGTACCGCTACGATGCCATCAGCGGCCATGTGTCCCGTTTCGGCATCCACGAGCAGTCTCCGCGCCCTGTACGCTATCTCACCATCCTGCGTGATCCCGTACAGCGCATTATCTCCCAGTATTACCATATTGTGCGCAAGTCTGCCCACCACCGCCACGAGGAATTCCAGCAGTACCGCGATCTCGACGAAGCGCTGCCGCACCTGGGGCACAACCTTCAGACCCAGGTCCTCGGCGGTGCCGGGCGCGGCACCCCCATCACCGCGGAACATCTCGAAATCGCCAAACAGCGCCTCGCCACCGCGTTCGACGGCGTCGCCATCCTGTCCCGCTTCAGCGAGTCGCTCCTCGTCATGCGCCACAAACTCGCGTGGGAGGTCCTCATCGAAACCCCCCCGCGCGAGAATCAGGGCACCAACCGCCCCAGGCAGATTTCAGAAGATTTCCTGCACCGTGCCAACCAACTGTGCGCGCTCGATCTTGCCCTTGTAGCCTATGCCCATACCCTGCTGGATCAGCATATCCGTGAGGCCGGTTTCGCCTACCAGCGTGACCAGCTTCGCATTCACGGTCGCCGTCTGGTGCGCACCGCCAAAGCGAATATCCGCCACCGCATCCTTGGCCGCGATTCGCGCGCCACCCACTAACCGCACACCATGAAGATACTCCACGTCAACATTAACGAGATGGCAGGTGGCGCTTCGCGCGCCGCGCACCGCCTCTATACCGGCCTGCGCACCATCGGCCAGGACGCGCGCATGCTCGTACTCCGCCGCACCACCCGCGATCCCAACGTGATCACCCTGCCCATGACCCGCCTCCAGCAAACCATCCGCCGCCGCACCCTGCGCTACGAACGCCCCTCCCGCCGCCGCTATCCCGCCTACAAAGGTACGCCCTGGTCCGTCGGCTGGTTCTCCACCCCCGTGCCGAAATTCGTCGCCAGAACCCAGCCCGATATCGTACACCTCCACTGGATCGGCGATGGCTATGTCTCGGTCGAAGCCGTCGCCCAGATGGGACGCCCCATCATATGGACCCTGCATGACATGTGGGCGCTCACCGGCGGCTGCCACTACGCCGGGGACTGCACCCGCTATCAGCAAATGTGCGGCGCGTGCCCTCAGCTCGGCTCCACACAGCTCCGCGACCTCAGCCGCTCCACCTGGACGCAGAAGCGCCGCTACTGGCTGGAGCTAAACCTCACGCTGGTCGCCCCCAGCCGCTGGATGGCCGAGGCGGTGCAGTCCAGTTGGCTCATGGGTGGCTTTCGCCTCGAAACCATCCCCAACGGCATCGACACCCAAACCTACCGCCCCTTTAACCGCGCCTTCGCCCGCGAGGTGCTCAACCTGCCGCCGGATAAAAAGCTGGTGCTGTTTGGCGCATATCGTGTGGACGACGAGCGCAAAGGGCTGGATCATCTCACCAAAGCGCTCCGCCTGCTTAACGGCGCACGCAGCATCGAGCTGGTCATCTTTGGCGAAAGCCAGGTCATCCCACACCTCGGCCTCAAAGTCCACAACATCGGCACCCTGGACGATGACCGCATCCTTGCCCTGCTCTACTCTGCCGTCGATGTCTTCGTCGCCCCCTCCGTGCAGGATAACCTCCCCAACACCGTCATGGAAGCGCTGGCCTGCGGCACACCCACCGTCGCCTTCAACGTGGGCGGCCTGCCAGATATGATCGATCACCGCCAGAATGGCTACCTCGCCCAGCCCTTCGACCCCGATGATCTCGCCACCGGCATTCGCTGGGTGCTGGAAGATGCCGACCGTCACGCCAGGCTCTCTGCACAGGCCCGCTCAGATGCCGTCGCCCGCTTCGACGTGGAGAAGATCGCCGCGCGCTATCTGGCCCTCTACACCGATGTCACCCGCCCCAGGAAGGATTAAGCCATGATCGTCTACATCGCCACCTATCCCCGCTCTGGCAATTCGCTCCTGCGCGATATCATCCATAATCAGTTTCAGCGCGTCACGGCCAATATCTACCCCCACGAAGTCCCGTACCCAAAGCGCCTCAGGTACGCCGTCAACTGGCGGCTGAAGCCCTCCCTGCGGGAAAAGCTCGCACGCCCCTGGCTCGTCTGGAACAACTTCATCGCGCTCTACGATCTGGACGTGCCCCCCTACACCAGAAACATGCGCTTTCTCGTCAATGGCTGCCGCCCCGCGCTCACCACGCGCAACCGCCGCCGCCTGGCTGCCGAAAAAGACATCTTCTTCCTAAAAACGCATCGCATGCCCTACCCGCGCTATTTTCGCGGTGAATGCGTGATCCAGGTCGTGCGCCACCCCGGGCCCCTGCTGCGCTCCTACCGTAACCTCGTCATCGCCGCCCCAGAATACGCAGACCGCTCGCTCGAATACTTCATTCGCGGCACCAGCGATGCAGGCTCCTGGAGCGCCTATCACGATGCGTGGACCCAGGCCGCGCACGCCCTGGGCAGCCGCTTCCTGCGCGTTCACTACGAAACCGTCACCCTAAACCCGCGCGCGGCCTGCGAAGCCATCGCCAGCCTCACCGGACTATCGTATAATCTGGATGCATCGCTGCGCAATTTCGATAGTCTCAGGCAGCAGGATCCGCACATGTACGGGTTCGGTTCCAACGACAACTGGGAACAGGCCTATACGCCAGAGCAGCTTACCCTGCTGCGCAGCCTGCACAGCGCCACAGCCGCCGCACTGGGCTATCCGCTCTAGCGCGCCTGCCGCCGTGCAGCATTCAGGCGGTTCCAGACCCAAAAACCGCGTGACCGATTTGGGCGGGCAGGCACATCGCCCCACCCCAACAAGGGATAAACGCTTTTCCTGGAACAGCACTTAACGCAATTCGCCATCTCAGCGTTCCGCTGACCGATCAGACAGGTTTACACGCGTGTCAAGAAACAAGAACAAGACGCTGGTCATCTTTCTGCACATCCCCAAAACCGGGGGGACAACCCTCTGGGCTGTGCTGCGCCGCCAGTATGGCTATGGGCATTTTCTGCGCATCATGGAAGGCTCCATCCCCCGCAACGATGCGGCCTTCCGCGCGCTGCTGGCCGGAGACAGCGCCCAGTATGGGCTGTTGGGCAGTCACGTTCCCTATGGCGTACACACCGCCACCACCCGCCCCTGTACCTATTTCACCCTCCTGCGCGACCCGCTTCAGTGGCTGTTCTCCAGCTACTATAAAGTCCTGCGCAAGAAAGAACACCACCTGCACGCAAAAATCGCCGGGGAAAATCTCGATGTCAACGCCGGTATTCCCCTGCTGGAAGACAACCTGCAAACGCGCCTGCTGGCCGGCATCGACGACAGCGGCCCATGCACGCGCGCCCATCTGGAAACCGCCCAAACCAACCTGCGCCACAATATCGCCGCC
>CAZQIJ010000474.1:0-3787 GCA_964592955.1 uncultured Anaerolineaceae bacterium | reverse complement strand
GGTGTGGGCAAGCGCCCTGCGTCTGTGTCTTCAGGTTTACGCCAGCTTGCTGATCTTAATTCCTGATGGCGGCAAGCAGCATGATGATAGGGGCATGGATGAAACAACAGACGAGGCAGCGAAGGCAATGGCAGTTACGGTGGATTGGCTGGACAACACGCAGCGCATCATCTACTACACGCTGGAGGGTGTGTGGACGTGGACGGAATTCTATACGGCTTTTGAGCGCTCGGTGGCGCTGGGGCGTTCCGTGCCGCACCGCATCGACGTGATTGTCGATTTTCGCCAGACACACTATATCCCCAACAATGCCCTGTCTAACCTCGGCAGGATCGCGGAGCAGCAGATCCCGAATGCGGGATTGTCCGTCATCATCACGCACAGCCAGTTTGCGCTTACCCTCAACAAGCTCGCTGAACGTGTTTACCCCAAAGTGAAGCATTACTTTCGCGTGGTAGAAACGATGGAAACGGCATTGGCGCTTGTGGCGCAAGACACTGCCGAACGCCCCCTGCCAGCCTCAACCCCACCTGCCGGGGCGCAGGACCGCGTGCTGTAACCCAGGCCGCAAAACACAACGTAATACCTCCGCAAGATGCGCATGCATGGCTTTCGTAGGGGCGGTTTGTGAACCGCCTGTGCGGGGGCACGGCGATGCGCCGCTGCGCCATGCGCCGCGCAGCAGGATGTGCAGGGTGTTTGCGCACCGGTGGCACGTTGCTGTTGCGCGCGCGGTGACTGATGGTATGCTTGTGGCAAATGTATAGCACACACACATAGAACACGAAGCGGGGTGCGGTGAAGCTGCACGCCTGGTGCCGCGCCGCGTGAGGCACGTTGAGGGAACAAGCCATGCCGGTAGATGTTCGCTGGTACGACGAGCAAGAAGATATCCTGTGCTATATCATCGAAGGGGCGTGGACGTGGGCAGAAATGCATGTCGCGTTTGAACGCGTTGTGACCCTGGGCGGCGCTCGCCCCTACCGCGTTGACGTGATCGTCAATTTCGGCGAGTCGCTCCACGTCCCGGCAGATACGCTTGTCAACCTGGGCAGGTTGGCAGACCGGCACACCGTCCCGGCCCAGCAGGGACTCAACGTCATCGTCACGCAGAGCAAGTTCGCGCGGCGGCTGCTGGGGATCGCGCTGCGCATCTACCCGAAGGTCAGCCGGTTTGTCCACATTGTGTCTTCGCTAGAGCAAGCGCTGGAGATCATCGCACGCGACCGCGGCGAAACGTCAGGTTCCGGGAACGCGGTGTAGCGGCGCGGCGCGAACGCAGGGAAAATACAAAAAGCGGGAGGGTATCCCGCTTATGTTGCGCAGCAGTGGCGGTGTGGCGCGGGCGGGCCCGCGGGAACGGTTAAGCGGTCTGCAGCAGCTCTGCCACTGCTTTACCGCCGGTGGATTTCGCCCAGTCCAGCGCGCCGCGCATCATGGAGCGCCACACGCCGATATACTTTTGCAGCGCTTCGTTGTCTTCCTTGCCGAAGTCTGGCAGGCGGTTGGTGCGTTCGTCGAAGGCGCGCACGGCATCGTTGATGAAGTAGGCGGCGATGGTGACCGCCGCCGCCGCGTCAATGGCGCGTTCGCGGGCGAGCACCAGCACGGCGTTCATGGTGTCCTGGGCGCGGCGCTGACGGTTCAACCCCAGGATGTCGTTCATCCAGGCCAGGACATCGATGCCGATGGCGTTCAGGTCATGTACGATGGGATGGTAGCGGACGGCATCGGCCAGGTTAATATTCTCGACGAGTTCCGCGAACTGAATGAACACATCGCCGCCGATCTTCTTGCGGCGCGCGTTGAGGTATTCTTCGAGCGAGGGGTCCTGGCGGTGAATGCGAAATTCCGCTTCCAGGGTCACCCCTTCCAGGTAATTTTCCATGCTGTGGATGTAGCGCAGCATCCACTCGCTGTTGGCGTTCTGCCAGGTGCGCGCCCACAAATCCGCCAGCCCTTTTTCCATGGGTTCATCGCGGGCAGACTGAGGTTCGTTGAGGACTTCCAGCAGGCGGCGGCAGTAGTTTTCGACATCTGCCAGCGTGCCATCTTCAACGAAATCGTCGATGCGGTCTTCCAGCAGGTAGAACCAGGTGCGCCAGTCGCTGATGATCTGGAGCAGCTCAAAGCTCGCGTTCGGGAAGGCGCGACCTGCCAGTTCCCCCACCTTCATGGCCTGAAGGCGGCGCAGCAGTGCGGCATTCTTATAGAGGTCAAAACGATAAACCCAGTCCAGGGTAAGCGCTTCGAGCGCGTCTGCATATGGGCTGATCGCAGATTGAAATGGGATTGCGATCATGGGATAAACCTTTCGAGTTCCTGAGACTGCCATGTTCTTCTTCCGCCAGGGTATACTTACTGCCAGCCAACCTTACAATTGTCCAACACCCACTATCGTACCGTACTATGCCAACGCCGCAAAGTAAAAAGTTGCTAAAGATGCTTCAGGTTTAACACAGGAGATCAGGCCATGTCAGGAGCGTTACGTTTCGTAGTGTATTTTCTGTTACTTTGGGCCATCAGTGCCAGCCATGCGCAGCCCGGCCATGCGCAGCCCAGCAATGCGCAGCCCGACAATGAAGCGACCCGCGCGGAAATCACCGCCGCCGATGGCACAGTGCTGGTGGGCGATTACTACCGCCCGGCGACACAGGCCAGCCCTGCCCCTGCGGTGATCCTGCTGCATATGGTGAACGGACGCCGCACAGACTGGACGCCGCTCATTCTGCCGCTGCGCGAGGCGGGTTTTCATGTGCTGGCGGTGGATCTGCGCGGTTATGGCGATACGGGCGGGCGCGCAGACTGGCTGGCCAACGCCGAGGACGTGGCGCTGTGGCAGGCATGGATGCGCGCACAGCCAGACGTGCGGGCAGACGCTGTGGGTTTGGTGGGTGCCAGCGCGGGCGGTAACCTGGCCATCATCGGGTGCGCCAATGCCCCCACCTGCTATGCGGCGGCGGCGCTGTCGCCGGTGGTGGATTATGGCGGCCTGGAACCGGAGCCGTTTGTGGCGGATGGGCTGGCGCAGCGGCCCCTGCTGGTGATGGCGGCACAAGGGGACCGCTCCAGCGTGACCGCGATACGGCTGTTCTTTGCGGCTGCCACTGGGCCAGCGCTGGCGCGGCTGTATGGGGGACGGTCACACGGCACGAACCTGCTCACCAACCCGCAGGTGTCAGAGCGTGTGCGCGGGCAGATCATCGGCTGGCTGACCGAGCATCTGCCCGTGCAGGAGTCGTGACGGGGTATTACGGAGCGCAAGGTGTGGGGCGGGTTTGCCCTGCCCCGCATCAGTTATACGCTGGTGACTTCCTTAGAGATGGCCCACAGTTTAAGCAGGCCGTCGCTGCCACCGGTGACGAGCAGCGAACCATCGGCAGAGAACGCCACCGAGAGCACCGCGCGTTCGTGACCTTCGAGGCGCGTGATCTCCTGGCCGGTGGCCGTGTTCCACACGCGCACAGTGTTGTCTTTGGCGGCGGTGACGATCACGCCGCCGTCTGGCGAAAACGCGACCGCGCTAACGGCGTCGCGGTGGCCCACCAGGTGCGCCACACTCTCGCGGTTCTTCACATCCCACAGGCACACGGTGAAATCCTGCGAGCCAGAGGCCAGCATGAGGCCATCGCGCGAGAAGGCCAGGGTATTCACCCAGCTTTTGTGCAGGGTGAGGAATTCCGGTTTCGTGTTTTTCAGCGCTTTGGGGCTGTCTGGGTCTAGCTGCCACAGGCGCACAGAACTATCGCGCGAGGCGGTGGCGAGCAGCGCGCGGTCTGGCGAGAAG
>CAZQIJ010000473.1:0-3805 GCA_964592955.1 uncultured Anaerolineaceae bacterium | reverse complement strand
GGACGCTTCAAAGATCATTTTCTGGTAGATGAGCTTCACCAGGTGAGTTTGAGCTTTCTGGTGGATGACATGACCAAACACTGGGGCGGTGTGGCCGCCAACATCGCCTACACGATGGCAATGCTGGGGTTGCAGCCCAAACTGATGGGCACGGTAGGGCGCGATTTTGGCGACTACCGCGTGTGGCTGGAACAAAACGGTGTCGATTGCAGCGGTGTGCGCCAGATCGACACCGTGTTCACAGCATCCTTCTTCGCCAACACAGACCTGGAAAACAATCAGATTGCGTCGTTTTATGCGGGTGCGATGAGCTACTCCAAAGACTACAGGCTGGCCGAGGCGTTTGATTTCCTCCCGGATATGGTTGTTGTGTCCCCCAATGACCCCACAGCCATGTCTAACCTTGCGCAGGAATGCCGCGACCTGGGCATTCGCTTCATTTACGACCCAAGCCAGCAGGTCCCGCGCCTCAGCGGGGAAGAACTCCACCGCGATATGCAGGGCGCATATGTGATGATTGTGAACGCTTATGAAGCCGAAATCATCAGCCGGAAAACTGAGCTTTCTCTGCGCCAGATCTGCGACATTGTCGATATTCTGGTGGTTACGCAGGGCAAACGTGGTTCACACATCTACAACGGCGATGAACGCATCGAAGTCCCGGCATTTCCCGAAGTCGAAATCAAAGACCCCACCGGTGTGGGCGATGCCTACCGTGCCGGCCTCATCCGGGGTATTGCTTCTGGGTGGCCGCTCAGGACATCCGGCATTGTGGGCGCGCTGTGCGCCACGTATGTCCTGGAACAGGTGGGCACCCAAAGCCACCGCTTCGACCTTCAGGATTTTGTGAACCGATTCCGCGAGTACTATGACGATGAAGGGCTGCTCGATTCGCTTGTTAAATCGGGTGTGTGAGTCTTTCGTTGGACGTGTTAGAATGCGACGGCATTTGTGCGTCATCAAACCTCACATTCACATGGGGAACTCCAGAGCCGGATCCCGGTGTGCAGTGGTGCTGGTGACGGTGTAAACGTTGGTATCTGAGCGAGACCTGGTTGGCAGTCAGGCATGCCAACTAAATCCAAGGAGAACGAATGACAGTCGAGCATGATGTTAAGGATCTGTCTCAGGCGACGGGCGGGCGCTACCGCATCCAGTGGGCAGAAAACGAAATGCCAGTGCTGCGGGCCATCCGCGAGCGCTTTGAAAAAGAACAACCTCTGAAAGGTGTGCGCATTTCCGCATGCCTGCATGTGACCACCGAAACCGCCAACCTGATGCGCACGCTTCAGGCAGGTGGGGCAGAAGTGGTACTGTGCGCCTCAAACCCGCTCTCAACACAGGACGATGTGGCCGCATCGCTGGTCGTCCACCATGAAATCCCGGTGTATGCCGTCAAAGGCGAAGACAACGCCACATATTATGATCACATCACCGCCGCGCTGGATTTTCGCCCTGGCATTACCATGGATGATGGCGCGGATCTGGTAAGCACCATTCACAAGAGCCGCCGCGAACTGCTGGAGACGATTATCGGCGGTACCGAAGAAACCACGACGGGGGTGATCCGACTGCGCGCAATGGCGGCAGATGGCGCGCTGGCTTTCCCGGTCATCGCCGTAAACGACAGCAACACAAAACATCTGTTCGATAACCGCTACGGTACCGGCCAGAGCACGGTGGACGGCATCATCCGCGCCACCAACATTCTGCTGGCAGGGCGCACCGTGGTGGTGGCAGGCTATGGGTGGTGCAGCCGCGGCATTGCCAGCCGCGCGCACGGGATGGGCGCGAATATCATCGTCACGGAAATTAACCCGCTGCGCGCGCTGGAAGCCGTTATGGATGGCTACCGCGTTATGCCCATGGAGGAAGCAGCGGCAGTTGGCGATATCTTTGTGACCGCCACAGGTGACATCAACGTCATTGATACGCAGCACTTCGAGAAGATGAAGTGGGGCGCAATCGTGGCAAATTCCGGCCACTTCAACGTGGAAATTAACCTGAAGGGTCTGCGCGAGCTAAGCGCTGGTGATCCGCGCGTCGTGCGTCCCTTCGTGGAAGAATATGTGGTAGACAAGAAGCCGATTTATGTGCTGGGCGAAGGCCGTCTCATCAACCTGGCCGCCGCTGAAGGACACCCGGCATCGGTGATGGATATGAGCTTTGCCAACCAGGCGCTGGGCGCAGAATTCATGATCCGCAATGCCGCGAACCTGTCCCCCAATGTTTACACGATTCCAGAAGAAATTGATCAGGAAATCGCGCGGCTGAAGCTGGAGACAATGGGCATTCGCATCGACAAGCTGACGCCGGAACAGGAACACTACCTGAACCAATGGGAAGAAGGGACCTAAAGAGCCCTGCTGCCGGGGCAGGCGGTTTCGGCCTGCCCCATTCTTGATCTATCTCACGAGAGGAGAAAATCATGAGATTCCGCACAACCCTCTTCACCGTCCTCGTCTTGCTGCTGCTCACCAGTTTAACCTATGCCCAATCCGGCGAAAGCGGGTTTATCCGGTTTGTGCATGTTGTGCCCGGTGCCGATGCTGTAGATGTCTATGTGAACAACACGCTGGCAGCCGCCAATCTCTCCTACGAAGAGGTCACCCCCTTTGTAGCCGTGCCATCTGGCGCGTCCACGGTGATCGCAACAGAAGCGGGGGAGAGTACACCGCTTTGGCAGCAGACGGCGAATGTGCCCGCCGATGCATATGTGTCGATGATTGCATCGTCGCCAGAAGCGTTCGACTTCTTCCTGGAAGCCACCGAACCCCTGCCGCTCACCGGCAGTTCTTCGCGCTTCAGGGTAATTCACGCCATCGCCGGCGGCCCGGATCTGGACTTTAACGCCGCTGGAACCACGATTGCAGTCGCGCTCGGTTATGCGCAGGCCAGCAGCACCTCTGATGTGCCAGCGCTGCGCTACGAAATGTTTGCCGCCCCCACTGGCGGCACCGAAGCCAACGCGCTGCTGCCTAAAGAGGAAATTCCGCTTACAGCGCGGACAATGGTCAGCTACCTGATTTACGGCACACCAGAAGCCCCGCAATACCTGCTGCTGCAAACACCGGTCCCGGTTGAAAACGCCGGTTTCGTGCGTTTCGCACACGCCACACAAGGCGTCGATGCCGTCAATGTCTTGCTGGACGGTACGTTGTTTGCTCCGGCACTGCCATTCGGGCAGGTCACCCCGCACATTGGTCTGGAAGGCGGTTCCTACGCGGTCTCGATCCAACTGCTGGATGGTACCCAGGTTGCAAGCGGCACGGTAGAAATCTCGGCGGGCGGCGCGGTAACGAGTGTGATCGCCGGTACGCCGGAAGCCCCGGTACTGCTTACCAGCAGCGACCCGATTAACGAAGTCAGCGCGGATCAGGCGGTGATCACCGTGATTAACACAGCGGCGGAAGGTTCCACTGTGACGGTGAATGCAGGTGATGATCTGGCACTGGCGGAAGATCTGGCCGCTGGCGCGACCTCGGCCCCGACTGCCATTGCGCCTGTCATTGCAACCCTCAACGGATCGCTTGCTGCCGGAGATGCCGCGCTATCGCTGGATGCAGACGAAGTCACATTCTACGGCGGCGTCTACTACAACGTGATCATTCTGCCGGATGGTACAGCAGTGGTTGCCCCAACGAACATCGCACAGGCGCTTGGCAGCGCCCCCGGTGCAGCAGACGCGGTTGTAGAAGGTGCAGCAGTGGCGACAGAAGAAGTTGCAGCAGCCACCGATAGCCCCACAGAAGCCCCGACCGCCGCTGCCGTCATCATAACCAATACCCCGGCAGCAGCGGTCGCT
>CAZQIJ010000472.1:0-3814 GCA_964592955.1 uncultured Anaerolineaceae bacterium | reverse complement strand
AACCCGGACACCCCGTTGGATGTCCCTACCAACCCCCCCCTTCTCCCCTCCATGGGAGCAGCAGACACGGGGGACGAGGGGAACGAAAAGCGCAGCAGATCCCACCTGAGGTGTTCCCCGCACCCGCGCTACTCATCCAGGTCACTGTGGCTCATGCGGCGCTGCAACCTGCTCAGCCTGCCGCGATTAGGGCGGATGCGGTTAACCACGTCTTCGATGCGGCGCTGGATGCGGCGCAGGCGCGCACGCCATGCCGCCAGCGCATAGCTCACCTGGCGGCGCTGCGGGCCGAAGCGCGTCTCGGTGCGCGGGCCGCTCCACCGCACCACCATCGCCGCCCATGTGAGGCCGCCCCCAAACCCCACAAACGCGATGTAATCCCCGGTGTGAATGCGCCCCAGCTCCACCGCTTCGGTGAGCGCGATGGGGATAGACGCCGCCGAGGTGTTGCCATAGCGTGCGATGTTGGACATAAACATGTGCGGGTCCATATCCAGGGCGCGCGCCGCCGCCTGTAGGATGCGCTCGTTGGCCTGGTGCGGGATAATGAGCGTGAGGTCGCGCAGCGTGATGCCGGCCTGGGCCACCGCCTGCCGGATGCTTTCGCCGATCACCCGCGTGGCAAACTTAAACACTTCGCTGCCCACCATGTGCAGCTTATAGGGCTTGTGCCCGTTGAGGCCCAGGTTGGCCAGCGCCACATCCATACCGCCGATGCTCGGCAGGCCCAGCAGATCATAGCCAGAGCCATCAGAGCGCAGGATGGCCGAAAGCACCCCGCCCACCTCCTCGCGCCCTTGCAGCACCACCGCGCCCGCGCCATCGCCAAACAGGATGCATGTGGAGCGATCCTGCCAGTCCAGCACGCGGCTCATCGTCTCAGACCCGATCACCAGCGCAGTCTCGATGCTGCCCGAACGGATGGACTGCGCCGCCATGTTGACGCCATACACGAAGCCGGAACACGCCGCGCTCAGGTCAAAGGCCCCCGCTCGCGCCGCCCCCAGCATATCCTGGATCAGCGACGCCGTGCTGGGAAATGCGTTCTCTGCCGTGCTGGTCGCCACGATGATCAGGTCAAGCTCTGCCGGGAGCACATCCGCGATTTCCAGCGCGCGCTGCGCCGCCCGCAGCCCCAGTGTCGCCGTGGACTCGCGCTCGTTGGCGATGTAGCGCGTGCGGATGCCGGTGCGCTCGCGTATCCATTCGTCTGTTGTGTCCACAAACGCGGCGATGTCGTCGTTGGTGAGGACGGTTTCCGGCACCGCCATCCCCCACCCCACGATATGCGCGTAGATCGGGCTGAAATTAGGCGCGGCCATTGTTTTTGCCAAAGATTAGTACGGCGTTGTGTCCGCCGAAACCGAACGAATTGGTCATCGCGCGATGAATGTCGTGCGTAACGCCCACGTGGGGCGTGTAGTTCAGGTCGCATTCCGGGTCTGGCGTGTCCAGGTTAATGGTGGGCGGGATGAAGTTTTCCTGCATCGCCATAATGGTGAAGACCGCCTCCACCGCCCCCGCGCTGCCCATCAGGTGCCCGGTCACAGATTTTGTGGAGCTGATGGGGATCTCGTAGGCCTGTTCGCCAAACGTGCGCTTAATGGCCAGCGTCTCCGAACGGTCATTCAGCGGGGTGCCGGTGCCGTGCGCGTTGATGTAGTCAATGTCCGCCGCCTCCAGCCGGGCATCATTTAGGGCCAGCTTCATGGCACGCGCCGCGCCTTCGCCGTCCTCTTTGGGCGCGGTGATATGGTGCGCGTCTGACGTATGCCCATAACCCAGCACCTCCGCGTAGATGTGCGCCCCGCGCCCTACGGCGTGCTCCAGGTCTTCCACCATCAGCACCGCGGCACCCTCCGCCATCACGAAACCGTCGCGGTGCAGGTCAAACGGGCGCGAGGCTTTCTCTGGCGCGTCGTTGCGGCGAGAGATAACCTGCATGTTGTTAAACCCGGCGATGCAGATCTCTTCCAGCGCCGCCTCTGTGCTGCCTGCCAGCGCCGCCACAATCTCGCCGCGCCTTATCATCTGTGCCGCCTCGCCGATGCAGTTGTTGCCGGTGGCGCAGGCCGTAGAAATCGAATAGTTGGGGCCGCGCAGCCCATAGGTGATCGAGATGCGGCCAGACGGCGCATCGGGCAGCATCATCGGCACCGTCAGCGGGCTTACCCCGCGCGCGCCGCGCTCCATGAAGGCTTTCACACCCGCCACAATCGTGGCGATGCCGCCGATGCCCGTGCCGATCACCACGCCGATATCGTAGGTATTTTCCGGCGTGACCTGCAGGCCGGAATCCCGCAGCGCGTGCTCCGCCGCATACATCGCCAACTGCGTGACGCGGTCCGTGCGCCGGGCTTCGCGTTTGCCAAAGATCGCCTCCGGGTCGAAATCCTTCACTTCGCCGCCGATGTGGTTCTCCAGGCCAGCCGTATTGATGCGCGCAATCGGGCCAATGCCCGTAATGCCGCTGGCAGCATTGCGCCACGCTTCCATTACTGAATTGCCGGTGGGGCACACGATGCCCATCCCGGTGACTGCTACTCGCCGTCGTTCCACACACAACCTCCGAGGGACGCGGATCACACCGTTTCTTCCTGAACTGGAATTGCGGCAGCGCACACCGCAATTGTGAGTAGCATAACACGGAACGCTGCGAGAAGATGCAGTAAGTACATCGTGAGTGCCTATCTGCGCTGCCATCGAAGCTGCGGCGAAATCACCCTCACACCACGTCCCCCTTCCCCGCCACCCCTGCGCGGCCAGCAGCGCGATTTTAAGACGCGGCTTTCTCCCCCGAACCCCTCGCTGGAAGCGGGGATTCAGGGGTGAGCGCGCCAAGAGACCTGATCAGTTCCTCCGATTGCACCCGTTTGTTCGCAGCGGCTTTTGCAAAGCGGGTGCCTCGTGTAAAATCTTAGCACTTTACCATGTGATGAAAGAGGTTACCAAAACCGCATGCCCTCACCAGAATGGAACCGCCGCTGGGTTGATGAAATGGAAAGCCAGCGCGAAGCGAACTATGCATACTATGGCCAGCATTGGGGTGATCCTGATCCCGTTAACCTGTTCCCCTCACGCATTCAGGCCCGCTTCTCGCGCCAACGCCTTGTGCAGCTCAGTCAGGTGCCGGGTGCAATACCGCTGCTGATGCTGCTGCCGCGCAACAACATTGGCTCACGGCGGCTCGTGCTGTTCCTGCACCGCTACCTGAGACCGCACATCAGGCCCGGCATAACGGTCCTTGAGATTGGCTCTGGCGGGGGCCGCTGGACCAATTACATGCTGGAAGCGGCGAAAATCATCGTCGTGGAGCTGAACGCCGAATTCTTCGATACGCTGCGCCAGCGTTTCAGCCAGCAGCTTGCAAAGTTCCAGTTTTACCAAACGCGCGACTACGAAATGGACGGCATCCCAGACCAGAGCGTGGACTTCGTGTTTTCCTTCGGTACGTTCGTCCACATCGAGCCAGAAGGCATTCAGCAGTACCTTCAGCAAATTGCGCGCGTGCTGAAGCCCGGCTCCAAGGCCGTGATCCAGTACGCCAACAAAGAGACTCAGCGCGGCCAGGAACGCACCGGGTTTTCCGAAATGGTCCCGGCGAAAATGGAGACCTTTGTAAAAGATACCCCCGGTCTGCACATCGTAACCCACGATACCGAACTGCTGCCACACAGCAGCGTCATCGTCCTGCACAAGGCATAGCGCTGCGCAGGCGTTCAGCAGTGGTGTGCCGGGTGGCCAGTTACCCCGGCACCCCCCCCATCCCGAACACCCCACGCGGCGAAACCATAACGGCAAAACGCGGCATTAC